>NZ_JAIUIM010000013.1:0-199172 GCF_020165615.1 Mesorhizobium sp. BH1-1-5 | reverse complement strand
AACGGCGCAACAACTGCAAATCGTCCAGGCGCGCGGCCGGCCGGGCCTGCCGCGCACTCGTCTTATGAAGCCTCCCTTTTGCAACGACGACTGAACGATCAGGAGCCCGCCGATGATGCCCACCATTACCGCCTTCGAACGATCGCCCGACGGCGGCAGGGGGTTGGCGCGCGACATGCACGTGCGCTGGGCGCTCGAGGAAGTCGGCCAGCCTTATGACGTTCGTCTCGTTTCGTTCGATGCGATGAAGCAACCCGCACATGTTGCGATCAGCCCCTTCGGCAATATCCCGACCTATGAAGAAGGCAATCTCGCTCTGTTCGAATCAGGGGCCATCGTCCTTCACATCGCGGTGCGCCACCCGGGCCTGATGCCTGAGGATGCGAACGCCCAGTCCCGCGCGATCGCCTGGATGTTCGCGGCCTTCAGCACCATCGAGCAGCCGGTCCTCGACCGTACGACAGCCGTGATCCTGGAGCGCGACGCGCCGTGGCATGATGAGCGCCTGCCCTTGGTCGACGACCGGATCCGCAAGCGGCTGGCCGAACTCTCCCGCCACCTGGGCGATAGCGAATGGCTCGATGGCGCCTTCAGCGCCGGCGACCTCGTCATGGTGGGCGTTCTGCGCCGGCTGCAGAGATCCGGGCTGCTGAACGAATTCCCGAACGTTGCCGCCTATGTCGCCCGCGGCGAGGCGCGGCCGGCCTTCAAGCGCGCTTTCGATGCCCAATTGGCGGTCGCCATGGCTGCGTCGAACGGCTGATCGCCCGGCCGTTCACGCCGCCTGGCGATAGCGCGAAAGACCCTCGCGGATATAGCTGGCGAAAGCCTGCGCGGCCGGTTGGGTGGCGTGCTTGGGCAGATGCAGGTTGACGGAAAAGTTCGGCAGCGCCGGAAGGCCGGCATCGGACAGGATGTCGAGATCGGCCGGAACCGTCGAGGCAAGCCAGGTGGTCACGGCAAGGTCCGACCGCACCGTCGCGGTCGTGGCATCGATGTTGCCGTTCTCGAACACGGTGCGCCAATCGAGCCCGTGCTCGGCGAGCGCGGCAAGCACCGCCGGGCGGAACGCGCAGGTGTCGGCGACGATCGAAACCGGCAGCGGCCGTTTCAGACGCGCCGAGCCGCCTCGGGCGCCGACCCAGACCAGCCGGTCGACGAGCAGGCATTCGCCGGCGGTCGGACCGGCGCGTTCCTCGATAATTGCGAGATCAATCGTGCCCGCCGCCAGTGCCGCCGCGAGCTCCGGCGAGGACGCGCAGACCAGCGAAATCTCCACCTGCGGATAGGCTTCGGCGTAAGCTTTAAGCACCGGCGCGAGCAGCGTACCGACGAGATCGTAAGGCACGCCGATTCGCGCCTGTCCGGCCACCGCCCGGCCCTTGATCTCGGCGAGGATCTCGTCGTTGAGCTGCAGCAGGCGCCTGGCCTTGTCGAGCAGCCGCTCGCCGGAGCGCGTCAGCTTCAGGCCGCGCCGATCACGCTCGAACAGGCTCTGGCCGAGAACCTCCTCCAGCCGTTTGACCTGCTGGCTGACGGCGCCTTGCGTCAGGTGAAGCGCATTGGCGGCTGCCGTCATGCTGGCCTTGTCGGCGCTGGTGACGAAGGTGCGGATGAGGGTCGTGTCGAGATCGCGGATCATGGCTGGTATTATAATCCATAATGCAAACTATATCAAACATTGCATTTACTGATGTCGTGAAGCGCCTAAGCATGCCGGCTCCTTCGACTGGAAAGCCCGCATGTCCGAAACCATCATCCCGCTGGTCCTGTTCGCGCTGATCTCGACCTCGACGCCCGGTATCGCCACGACGCTCTCGACCGCTTCCGGCGCGCAATTCGGCTTTCGCCGTTCGGTGCCGCTGATGGCCGGCAGCGCCGCCGGGCTGGCTACCGTGGCGGCTGCGGGCGCCGCCGGTCTGGCTGGACTTTTAGCCGCCATTCCATCCCTGCAGCTTGCCATGAAAATCGCCGGCTCGCTCTATCTCATCTGGCTTGCGGTCAAGATCGGCCGCAGCGGTCCGCCCAATCTCGACATCAGCATGGCCAGGCCGAACAGCTTTTTCGGTGGCGCCGGCATCCAGTGGATGAATCCGAAAGGCTGGGCGATGGGGCTCGGCGCCGCCGCATCTTTCGCGGCGCTGGCGGATGGTCCGTTGCAGCTCGCGCTGCTGCTGGGCGCGGTATTCGGCTTGGCCGCGGCATTCTCGCTGTCTCTGTGGTGCGTGGCGGGAACCCTGCTTGCCCGCCTGCTCAAGACGGAGCGCCAGTGGCGCTCGCTCAACATCGTGCTCGGGCTGTTGCTGGCCGCCTCGATCCTGCAGATGTGGCGGCCCGTGTGATGCCAGTTCCTCGCCCCCACGAAGGTGGGGGAGAGGTGGCTCGGCGAAGCCGAGACGGAGAGGGGGACTGGCGCCCAAGGTTGCCAATTATTCGGTGACGGGATCACCCTACGAAAGCCCCTCTCCGGCCGCTCCGCGGCCACCTCTCCCCGCTTTGCGGGGCGAGGAACCAGCGCTCAGACGGCGTAGCGCGCCGCCGGCTTGCCTGAGAACAAGCTGCCGAAGAACTGGTCCCGGGCACCGAGATAGGTGGTCAGCCCGGCCGCGTCGGCAAGGCCGGGCGCGGTGACGGTCTCGCCCTGGGCGAACCCGGCAAGTGCCGCGTCGACCAGATCGTCGGCGCTCATGATCCAGTCCGGATTGAGTCTGTCGAGGCTGATTCCGGAGACGTCCCATAGCTCGGTGCGGACCGGTCCGGGCACGACCGACTGGACTTTCACTTCGGTGCCGGCGACTTCCTTCTGCAGCGCTTCCGTGAAGTTGGCGACATAGGCCTTGGTGCCGCTGTAGATGCCGCCGACGGCAATGCCATAGGCGACGACCGAGGCGATGTTGATGATCGCGCCGCGGTTGCGCGCAAGCAGTCCCGGCAGCACTGCGCGGGTCAGCCTGGTCAGCGCCACGACATTGACCTTGATCATGCGCTCGGCCGCGTCGGCGTCGGCGTCGGCAATCGTCTCCAGGCCACCCACGCCGGCATTGTTGATCAACAGCGTCACGCTGTCGTCCGTCGACACCGCCTGTTCGACGCGGCGCAAATCGGCATCGAGCGCAAGGTCTGCGACGATCGTCTGGACCTTGCGGCCATAGGCGTAGGCGAGCTTGTCCGCCAGCTCCCGCAGCCGGTCGGCGCGCCGCGCCACCAGCACCAGGTCGTAGCCCTGCCCCGCCAGCCGATCCGCATAGACCGCGCCTATGCCCGACGACGCGCCGGTGATGACGGCCGTGCCCTTGTTGTCCTTCGTGCTCATTGTCCTGTTCCTTTTGTTCGCTTCGCTCGGCTCGGCGCCGATGATCGTATCACCAGTCGAACCTATAATTTCAATTAGTGGCATATGCCACTTTTGCGGAAATAGGTATATGCCACTATCTTGTCAACGGCGGCGGCGAAAACTATTTCTGCGGCAGGCCGGCGCTCCTGTGCGCCGGCAAGGAGTGAACATGACCGAAGCTCGGATGCCCGGATTTAGCCGTTGCAACAACGCCACCCTGCGCCGCGCCGCGCGCAGCCTCGGCCGCTTCTACGACGACGCGGTGGCGCCTTCGGGCCTGAAGGGCACGCAATTTGGCCTGCTGTTTCAGATCCATGTCAGCAGCGAGCCGGCGATGGGAACCATTGCCGAGGCGCTGATCATGGATCTTTCCGCGCTCGGCCACACGCTGAAGCCGCTGATTAGAGATGGCTATGTCGAGACCTTTGCCGACAAGGAAGACCGCCGCGTCAAGCGTGTGCGGCTGACCCCACAGGGCGAGGTCAAGCTGGACGAAGCGATCAAGCTGTGGAGCGTCGCCCAGCAGCAATTCGAGGACAAGGTCGGCGCGGAGCAAGCGGCGAAGCTGCGCGCGGCGCTGGACGCGGTCGCCGACTTGAACTTGGAAATGCCAACGGCCGCTCCTTCGAACTGAAGAAGCGGCGAACTGAAGAAGCGGCCGCCAGTCAGTGTTTGGAGCAATTATTCGGCCGGCATCGCCACCGGCCGCGCCAGCGCCCGGCCGGCAAGCACGATGCTGAGGCCGACGATCGGGAACGCCGCCGCGATCAGGCCGAGATCGGCCGGCGCGCCGAAGCGCAGCACCGCGGCGCCGACAATGGCACCAAGCGCGACGCCGAAATAAAGCGCCGATGCGTTGAGCGACAAAACGATGGGCGCGGCGTCGGGTGCCAGTTTGATGATGCGGCTCGCCTGCGCCGGCGGGAAGGCCCAGCCGACGATGCCCCACGGCACCATCATGGCCATCAGCGCCGGTCCGGCGAGATGATGCGGCAGGAAGGCCGGGATCAGCGAGAAGGTGACGAGCATCCCGGCCGACAGCCCCAGCGACCAGGCGACGGTGCGGGTCGCGCCGAAGCGGTCGGCGGCCTGCCCGCCGGCGATGTTGCCGATGACGGCGCCGACGCCGAAGGCGAGCAGCATGCCCGGCAGCGCGATCGGCGACAACCCGCCGCCTTCTATGGCTAAGGGCGCGATGAAGCTGAAAACGGTGAACGCGCCGACCAGCGCAAGCGCCGTCGTCAGCAGGATCGGCATGACGCCGGGCCGCACGGCCGCCGCCAGCCTGCGCTTCAGCGGCAGCCTGGTGCCGACGATGCCGCGCGGCAGCCGCCACCACAGGATCGCGCCTGACAGCGCGCCGAGCCCGGCGATGGCGAAGAACGTGCCGCGCCAGCCGGCGATCGCCGCGACCAGCGCACCGAGCGGCGCGCCGACCGCCACGGCCACCGTGGTGCCGCCGACGACGACCGCGATGGCGCGCGCCCGATGGTGGTCGTCGACGAGCGCCACGGCCGTGCCTTGCGCGGTCGCCGCGAACAGGCCGGACGACAGCGCCATGACGATGCGCGCGATCAACAGCAGCTCGAAGGACGAGCTCACCGCCGCCACCAGATTGCCGATCACGAAGAACACCAGCGTCCACAGGATGACGCGCCGCCGGTCCCATTCGCCGGTCAGCGTCGCCAGCACCGGCGCGCCGATCGCATAGGCAAGCGCGAAGGCGGTGATCAGCGAGCCGGCGAGCGGCACGGATATGCCGGCATCGGATGCGATATCGGGAAGAAGGCTCGAGATGACAAAGCCTTCGGTCGAGATCGCAAACGATCCGAGCGCCAGCCAAAAGATCCGCTTGTCCATGGGGAATTGTCCTTAGTTCAAAAGTTATTGAACAATTGGACATAGCAGGGCATGATGTCAACCGAGCCAGGACAAAATAGCAGGACCCTGCTGACAGCCCTGTGTCAGGACGGGCCGAGAATGAAGAAGCAGCGCCTATCGGCGCAAAGAGGAGCCGCGTTGAAGTTCGTGCCGTTTGTGCTTAATTCTGGATCATGAGCCTGCCCCATCCAACCGCCGACCAGATCAGCCTGCCGATCGTGCTTGCCGTGCTCGGCGACCCGACCCGCCTTGCCATCGTGCGCTATCTGGCGAGCAAGGAAGGCGTGCCGCTGAACTGCAGCAAGTTCCTCGACCTCGCCTCCAAGACCAATCTCAGCTACCACCTCGCCAAGCTGCGCGAGGCGGGCGTCACCCGCAGCGAAGCGGTCGGCACCAGCCGGCTGATCACGTTGCGCCGAGACGACCTCGACAAGCGTTTCCCAGGGCTGCTCGACAGCGTGATTGCCGCGGCTGAGGGCGACACTGCCTTGCCCGCGGTCGGGACGTCCGAGGTCGAGGTTTCGGCCTGATCCATGCGCATCGCGGTTATCGCCGACATCCATGGCAATGTGCTGGCGCTGGATGCAGTGCTGGAAGATCTCCGGTCGCGCGGCGGCTTCGACATCACCGTCAATCTCGGCGACTGCGTCTCCGGCCCACTCTGGCCGCGCGAGACGATGGAGCGTCTGGAGGCGCTGAACCTGCCGACGGTGCGCGGTAATCACGATCGCCGCGTGGCCCAGGACGTAGCCGACGAAACCGTGTGGCCGTCCGATCGCTACGCCCAGGAACGGCTGACCAAGTCGCAGCGCGAGGCGTTGCTCGCCTTGCCGCTGACATTGGAGGTCGCGCCCGGCGTCGTCGCCTTCCACGCCCGGCCGGACCATGACGAGAAATATCTTGCCGATGCCATTGTCGACGGCCAGTTGGTGCGAGCGCCGCTCGCCGCGATCCGACGTCGGCTGAAGCCGCTCGATCCCGGCAGCCGCCTGGTATTGTGCGGTCACAGCCACCGCAACGAGCTGATCCGCATCCCCGGCGGCCCGGTGATCTTCAACCCCGGCAGCGTCGGTTGCCCGGCCTATGACGATGATACGCCGCCGGCGCATGTCTCCGAACAGGGCTCGCCGCACGCCCGCTACGGCATCGTCGAACTGGGTGCGACCGGCCGCCCCAGCCGCTTCGAGGCGATCGCCGTGGACTACGACCATGAAGCCGCCGCAAAGCAGGCCGAACAGGCGGGACGGCCGGAGTGGGCACAAGCGCTGCGGACCGGATTTGTGAGGATTGAGCGAAGCTCATATCCCGATTGAGCGGAGCTCATATGAAGCGCAAGGTCACGCTCCCATCGACGCTGCTCTTGGCCGCCCCATTGCTGCTCGCCGCCCTGCCGGCCTTGGCTCAGGAAGCGCCGGGACCGATCATCTCGATTATCGGCGGCCTCGCGCCCGACGATCTCCTCAACATCCGCGCCACCGCTTCGTCGGCAGGAAAGATCGAAGCGCGCCTGCCTAACGGCGCGGCCGTCAAGAATTACGGCTGCAAGGCCGTCAACAACTATCCATGGTGCAAGGTCGAGGACACGCAGGACGCCCACATAATCGGCTGGGCGCCGGGCCGCTATCTCAGTCCCAATAATCCGGCCCCGCCCCCTGACGCCGCCGCGCCGGCGACCGTCGCCGCCGCGCCTCAACCACCTCCCGAGGAGGCGCAGCCTGATATAGCGGCGCGCCTGGGCGGCGGCGAGCCGGCCAAGCCGCCTTCCGCGACCGAGATCGGCAGGACCGCCATGCAGGATGCCTATGGTCTCGCTTTCGCGGCCGCGGCAAACGCTCAGTCCGACGCCCCTGCCCCGGACGCCGGCATCCCCTGCGCTCGTCGTGTCGGCCAGCCAATGACCCGTTGCGAGATAAGCGTCGCGCGCGCCGGCGGCGACAGCACTGTGACGGTGACCTGGCCGGACGGCGGTAGCCGCGTCATCAATTTCCACGACGGCAAGCCCGCCGGCTCCGACTCCTCCGACGAATTCCGCTTCACGCGTGAAGGCAGCCTCAACATGATCCGCGTCGGCGTTTCCGAGCGCTTCGAGATCACCGACACGCTGGCGTTGGGGGATTAGAATTTAGGGGAGTAGGGGAATAGCGCAGTAAGGGAATATGTTTAGAGCCGGCACGGATCCATGCTCCCCTACTCCCCTACTCCCCTCATTTTCGGGGTTACATCCGCCAAAACTCTTCCCTATAAGGCCCTCCTAGCCTGATACCAGAATCGCAAGCACAACCGGCCGGGTCCTCCCCCGTCCCGGTTTTTCGTGCAAGCCGCTCGCCGAACGGATTTTTCGAATATGCCAAGACGCACCGACATCAAGTCGATCCTGATCATCGGGGCCGGCCCCATCGTCATCGGCCAGGCCTGCGAGTTCGACTATTCCGGCACCCAGGCCTGCAAGGCGCTGAAGGAAGAGGGCTTCCGCGTCATCCTGGTCAACTCCAACCCGGCCACGATCATGACCGACCCGGAACTGGCCGACGCCACCTATATCGAGCCGATCACGCCCGAAGTGGTGGCCAAGATCATCGCCAAGGAGCGGCCGGACGCGCTGCTGCCGACCATGGGCGGCCAGACCGCGCTCAACACAGCGCTTTCGCTGCGCCGCATGGGCGTGCTGGAGCGCTATCAAGTGGAGATGATCGGCGCCGACGCGCACGCCATCGACAAGGCCGAGGACCGCGCGCTGTTCCGCGAGGCGATGAGCAAGATCGGGCTCGAAACGCCGAAGTCGATGCTGGCCAACGCCACCGACGTCAAGAACGCCGACCGCAAGACCCACGAAGCCGAGCGCGCGGCGCTGAAGGCGGAGAACCCGGAAAACCTCGACGCCGCGCTCGATGCGCTGGAAACGCGCTGGAACCTCGGCGAAGGCGACCGCAAGCAGCGCTATATCAGCCATGGCATGGCGATCGCAGCGCAGGCGCTCGACCATGTCGGCCTTCCGGCGATCATCCGCCCTTCCTTCACCATGGGCGGCACCGGCGGCGGCATCGCCTACAACCGCGCCGAATTCTACGACATCGTCCAGTCGGGCCTCGATGCCTCCCCCACCACCGAGGTGCTGATCGAGGAAAGCGTGCTTGGCTGGAAGGAGTATGAGATGGAGGTCGTCCGCGACAAGGCGGACAACTGCATCATCATCTGCTCGATCGAGAACCTTGACCCGATGGGCGTGCATACGGGCGATAGCATCACCGTAGCGCCGGCGCTGACCTTGACCGACAAGGAATACCAGATGATGCGCAACGCCTCGATCGCGGTGCTGCGCGAGATCGGCGTCGAGACCGGCGGCTCCAACGTGCAGTTCGCCGTCAACCCGGCCGACGGCCGCCTCGTCGTCATCGAGATGAACCCGCGCGTCTCGCGTTCGTCGGCACTTGCCTCCAAGGCCACCGGCTTCCCGATCGCCAAGGTCGCGGCCAAGCTTGCCGTCGGCTACACGCTGGACGAGTTGGAGAACGACATCACCGGCGGCGCGACGCCGGCCTCGTTCGAGCCGACCATCGATTATGTCGTCACCAAGATCCCGCGCTTCGCCTTCGAAAAATTCCCGGGCGCCGAGCCGGTGCTGACCACCGCCATGAAGTCCGTCGGCGAAGTGATGGCCATCGGCCGCACCTTCCAGGAATCGCTGCAGAAGGCCCTGCGTGGACTGGAAACCGGGCTGACGGGATTGGACGAGATCGAGATCCCGGGCCTCGGTCACGGCGGCACCGCCGCCAATCACGCCGACGACCGCAACGCCATCCGCGCCGCCCTTGGCACGCCGACGCCGGACCGGCTGCGCATGGTAGCGCAGGCGATCCGCATGGGCACCTCGCTCGAAGACGTGCACGCCATGTGCAAGATCGATCCGTGGTTCCTCGACCAGATCGCCGGCATAATCGCCATGGAGGAGCGCGTCCGTGAGCACGGCCTGCCGCAGGATGCCGTCAATCTGCGCATGCTGAAGGCAATGGGTTTTTCCGACGCCCGCCTCGGCTCGTTGACGAAGACCGATGCCGATGCCGTCCAGAAGGCCAGGCAGAAGCTCGACGTCCATCCGGTCTACAAGCGCATCGACACCTGCGCCGCCGAGTTCGCCTCGCCGACCGCCTACATGTACTCGACCTATGAAGTGCCCTTCGTCGGCGAGCTCGCCAGCGAGGCGCGCGTGTCGTCGCGCAAGAAGGTCGTCATCCTCGGCGGCGGCCCGAACCGCATCGGCCAGGGCATCGAGTTCGACTATTGCTGCTGCCATGCGGCGTTTGCGCTGCGCGACGCCGGCTATGAAGCGATCATGATCAACTGCAACCCGGAGACGGTGTCGACCGACTACGACACCTCCGACCGCCTCTATTTCGATCCGCTGACGGCGGAGGACGTGCTGGAGATCCTGCGCGCCGAGCAGGCCTCGGGCGAGCTGGTCGGCGTCATAGTCCAGTTCGGCGGCCAGACGCCGCTGAAGCTGGCCGACGCGCTGGAAAAGGCCGGCATCCCGATCCTCGGCACCTCGCCCGACATGATCGACCTGGCGGAGGATCGCGACCGTTTCCAGAAGCTCCTGCACAAGCTCAACCTCAGCCAGCCGAAGAACGGCATCGCCTATTCGGTCGAGCAGGCCCGCCTTGTCGCCGGCGAGCTCGGCTTCCCGCTGGTCGTGCGCCCGTCCTATGTGCTCGGCGGCCGCGCCATGCAGATCATCCATGACGAGGGTATGCTGCAGACCTACCTGCTCGATACCGTGCCCGGCCTGGTGCCGGAGGACATCAAGCAGAAATACCCCAACGACAAGACCGGCCAGATCAACACGCTGCTGGGCAAGAACCCGCTGCTGTTCGACACCTATCTGTCCGGCGCCATCGAGGTCGACGTCGACTGCCTGTGCGACGGCCGAGGCACCTTCGTCTCCGGCATCCTGGAGCATATCGAGGAGGCCGGCATCCATTCGGGCGATAGCGCCTGCTCGCTGCCGGTGCATTCGCTGCCGTCGGACCTCGTCGACGAGCTGGAGCGCCAGACAGCAAGCCTCGCCCGCGCGCTCAATGTCGGCGGCCTGATGAACGTGCAATACGCGATCAAGGACGGCACGGTCTATGTGCTGGAGGTGAACCCCCGCGCCTCGCGCACCGTGCCTTTCGTCGCCAAGACCATCGGGAGGCCGATTGCAAAAATCGCGGCCCGCATCATGGCCGGCGAGACGCTGGAAGATGCCTTCGCCCATTACGGCGCCATGCCCGACCCCAGGCGGCCCGGCCACATCGCGGTCAAGGAAGCCGTCTTCCCCTTCGCCCGCTTCCCCGGCGTCGACATCCTGCTCGGGCCGGAAATGCGCTCGACCGGCGAGGTCATGGGTCTCGACCGCGATTTTGCCTTGGCCTTCGCCAAGAGCCAGCTTGGAGCGGGTGTCGACCTCCCCCGCGCGGGCACGCTGTTCGTCTCGGTGCGCGACGAGGACAAGAAAGGCATCCTGCCGGCCGTAAAACGCCTCGCCGGCCAGGGTTTCAAGGTGCTCGCCACCTCCGGCACCGCCCGCTTCCTCGCCGAAAATGGCGTGGTCGCCGAAAAGATCAACAAGGTGCTGGAAGGCCGCCCCCACATCGAAGACGCCATCCGCAACCGCCAGGTCCAGATCGTCTTCAACACCACCGACGGCCAGAAGGCGGTGTCGGACTCGAAGTCGCTGCGCCGGGCAACGCTGATGCAGAAGGTGCCGTATTACACGACGCTATCAGGCGCGGCGGCCGTGGCCGAGGCGATTGCGGCGCTGCGGGCGGGGAACCTCGAGGTGCGGCCGTTGCAGGAGTATTTTAGCTAGAGTCGCAGCGAGATAAATCTCGCTACGACTGAGCTTCCTCGTTAGCTCACAGACTCAGATACAATCGTCTTTTCAACCTTATTTTTAGCCCGCTCCAACTTACCTGCGGCCTTCTTTATTCTTGCAGCCGCTTCCTTTGCCTTATCACCCTCAATTGTATCACGCTTAATTACCTCGTTCTCGATAAGCTGCGAGAGGTTTTCGTTGCCAACCCTGATATCAGGAAAGAGCCTTCGAATTTCTCGTCGCACAAGTGAGATTACCGGTTCGGAGCGCATGATTGCGGAGACGGTGAATTTGTTGAAAAGCTGCGCCTGCTGGTGAAATGCGTCCATTGCGTCGATTGTCAGCCCTTCCTTTGCGAATAGGAAAAGGCACTGCAGATGATCGTCGTTTTTGGGATTCACGTCCGCCAGAACGATGCGGCAGACTTCTTCGTGGCTTATCTGGTTGGCGACGTAAATCCGAACCAGTCGCCATTCGACGGCGTTCGTCAGAATTACCCAGTGAATGCCTTGATGGGCTCCATAATCTATGACCTGGCGCAAATGATTGTCGGCAAGCTCGGCACCCGCTGATTTTACCTCGACGAGCAACCGAAGCTTACCACCTATTTTAATCGCGAGATCGACATAAGTGGCCTTGATCTGATGCTCGGAGGTAAGTTCCTCGTATTTTTCGTAACCAAACACCTCGGCGAGGATGTCTTTTACCAGCGTAACGGTGTCGGCCTCGGCCACATCTGACTTTTGCTGCGTCACAGCAATGCGCTGGTATTTCTTTATGTTCGACGCAATACGGTCGACGAATTTCTTGGGTAGCTTATTCACGGCTTGCCCTCCCTATCCCCGGCGGGATTTGAGAACGACTTTACTTTAAAGACAAGTAGAAATTACGCCGGCTTGAAAAATGTGTCAGTCGGTAACGCAATCTCCAGACTTTAGGAGCCTTCGTCGCCGTCCTCGACAAGCGTCAGTTCGAGAGGGGAATGAACCTCAAGCCACCGCCACACTCAATCTCGATATCGAACTCCATCGGCCAAGACGCCACCGGCACGAACTCCGCGCCGGCGGGTTGGTCGCAAAACACCGCGTAGACCCGATTGATGGCGTTGTAGAAGCCGGAATTGACGGCGTAGATGCGCACCATCACCACCTTGTCCAGCGAGGTGCCGGCCGCTTCCAGGCAATGTTTCAGCGCCTTCAGCGACGCCTCGGTCTGGACCTCGATGTCGCCGCGCACCATCTCGCCGGTTACCATGTCGACCGGCGGCGTCCCCGAGATGAACACGAAGCCGTTGGCCCGCACCGCCGTCGAACACGGCAGGCCGAGCGAGCGCACTTCACCGACATCACGGTAGTTCGATGACTTCCTTGTCCATGGTGGTCCTCCCTGATTGGCGGGGAGCTTATCGCGGCGGCAAGGGAACGCCAGCGGCGACGCATGGTCCAGCGCCGACGCAGATAATCGCTTAGGGCGTTCCCCCTCCGTCTCGGCTTCGCCGAGCCACCTCTCCCCACCTCTGGCGGGGGCGAGGAACCAGGCTTGCGAAGGTCGCGACATCGGCGGTTGGCGTTTCCTCGCCCCATAAAATGGGGGAGAGGTGGCTCGGCGCGCAGCGCCGAGACGGAGCGGGGGCTGGCACTGCCCCAAGCGATTACCTTCACCCCTGCCCCGGATACGGCGTCCCATCCTTGTGCAAAAACCGTCCATCCGAATTCGGGCTCATCATGTCGATGTCGGAGCAGGTGATGACATCCTCCATGTTGCGCGAGCCCACTTCCAGGTAGCGCGCCGTCACCGATGAGCGGTTGATCATGTGGTGGCCATTGCCGCTGTTCCTGGCGAAGGTCGCGACGTCGCCGGCCTTGAGCAGCGTTTCGCCGCCGTCCTCGACCAGCGTCAGCTCGCCCTCCAGCACATAGACGAGCTCGTCCTCATGGCTGTGCCAATGGCGCTGGCTCGACCAGCCGCCGGGCGGCAATTCCATCAGGTTGACGCCGAAATCGGTGAGACCGCCGGCATCGCCGAGGCGCCGGCGGGTGCGGTCTGCGCAAGGGATGTCGAAGGGAGATGGATAAGGCGAGCCTTTGCGGACGGGGACGGCGGAGAGGTCGATTTTGGGCATGGAGGCCTCGCAGGTTGATGCGGGGAGTTTAACGCGGGGTGGCGGAAGGCGAAGAGCCAGGCGGACGGTTTGGAATTTGCCAAGGTTGGGGAAATGCGCAACGCAGCGATCCTTCGCCCCCCCTCTCTGTCCTGCCGGACATCTCCCCCCCAAGGGGGGGAGATCAGCCGTCACGCCGGCTTTCGCCAATCGCCAACGGTGCAGAACAGGCGAGGCGCCGAAGCTGCCAATCTCCCCCCTTGAGGGGGAGATGTCCGGCAGGGCAGAGAGGGGGGCCGTAGAGCGCTGTCCCCAACCGGTTAGCCTCCCAACCCCTTCACTGATGCGCCACCGCTAGTTCCTTCACATGCTTCTCGTGCGTCTTCAGCACCGGCAGCGTCTTCTTGGCGAATTCCTTCATCGTCGGGTCGTCGCCGGAATTGGCATAGGTGGAAAACAGCGCCACCGCTTGCCTGTGCGCGTCGGTCTGCATCTTGATGTATTTGGCATCGAACTCCTTACCGCTCGCACCCTTCAATTCGTCGAGCATCTGCTGCTCCTTGGGCTGCAGCGCCGGGCCGGCGGGCTTGATCGACGCGGTGGTCTGGCCCTGGCTCATTGCGGTCTTGAAATCCTCAGCAACCTTGGTGTGATCCTTGATCATCTGGCCGGCGAAAGCCTTGACGTCGGCCGATGCCGACTTCTCCTCGGCCAGCTTGCTCGACTGGATCTCGAATTCGTTGGCGTTGGGCACTGTCGCGACGAAGGTCTGGGTGTCGACCTTGTTGTCGGTCACCATCGGCCCGACCGCGTCTGTATTGGTGTCGTCCGATTGGGCGAGAGCGGCCGGCGCGCCGGCAAGGAGCGCGACGGCGACCAGGGGCAGCAGCGTTTTCATCTCAATCTCCGATCCGAAACAGCCCCTCTGCCATCCCCAACGCAGCATTGGCGTCGGGGTTGCCTCAAAAAGGCGCGCGGGCTGAGCGCCCGCATCGTCCGTCAGTGGCAGCGCGCGCCGGCATCGTGGCCGGCATATTGCAATTGCTCGTACCAGTCCGGGCGGCCTTCCGGCGTGAAGTCCATCAGGTTCCAGAGGATCTCGCAGGTGCCGATCGCACGCGGGTCCTGTCCTGGCTCGGTCGGCGCGAAGCCGAGCTCCGACGACCAAAAATGCCGGATGCCGTCGGCGTCATGATGGAAGACCGACAGCAGAGGAAGCTGCGCGCCCTCGGCGGTTTCGGAATTGTAGTCGCGCTTGAAAGCGTTGCCGGCCGAGGAGACAAGCCGCATGTTGCGCCAGCCGCGATCACGGCCAAGCGCGGTCAGATTGTCGAGCGCGGTCTTCGCCACCACGGTGAAGTTGAAGCCCGCGCCCTCGAGATGGCCGATCGCGCCGTCGAACTGGTCGAGCAGCGCGGTGCAGGACGGGCATGGCTGGTCCTGCCGGGCCAGTTTCGCCGTCGCGCCGCCTGCGGCCGCCTCGCGCGTCTCCTGCGGATGGCGCGGGAACATCATCTGGTAGAGGATCAGCGAATCCTTGCCCGGCGCGAACAGGTCCGAGAGCTTCACCTTCGCCGGCCGGCCCTCGGCGTCCAGCGCGTCGAAGACATAATGCTGCGGCACCAGCCCGCCCGGCGGCAAGGCGCGCCTTGCTTCAGCCACCGCCTCCATGGCGCGGCGCAGCTCGATTTCCTTGCGCAGCAGCTTTTCGCGCGCGGTGCGGTATTTGGCGGATTCATTGGGAAAGGTGATCATGATCTTCTCCTTCACATCGGCGTCCCGACGCGGATTGCTTTACGACCCAAGGACGTGCGGTCCGGATGCCTTCCGACATTTTTTCATCAGCGGAACCAGGCCCGCTTTGCGGCATTCCTTTCCATTGGCTAAAACCTTTCGGGAAGCGGGGGAGAAATGTCCGAGACCGAAGAAATCGACCTGCGCTGCCCGCGGATCATTGCCGACAATGCCGCCAAGGGCTTGCGGCTGCGCAAGCAGTTCGGCCGCGGCGGCACCGAGATCGGCGTCGCCCGGGCCACCGAGCTCAAGAACCGCAGGAACCTGTCGCCTTCGACGATCCGGCGCATGGTCAGCTATTTCGCCCGCCACGAGGTCGGCAAGAGGGGCAAGAACTACGGCAACGAGGACAATCCTTCCGCCGGCTACATCGCATGGCTGTTGTGGGGCGGCGACGAAGGACGCGCCTGGGCGCTCGACATGAAGAAGAAGGTCGGCAACGCTCCCGATATCTGAACGGCGGCGATCGCCTCAGCCCTTCACCCCGCCCGCGGTGAGGCCCGACACGATCCTGCGCTGGAAGATCAGCACCAGCACCACCAGCGGCACGGTGACGATGACCGAGGCGGCCATGATGTTGCCCCAGGGGATCTCGAACTGCGAATTGCCCGATAAAAGCGCGATCGCCACCGGCACGGTGCGTTGCGCGTTGGTCGAGGTGAAGGTGAGCGCGAACAGGAACTCGTTCCAGGCGCTGATGAAGGCGAGCAGCCCGGTGGTGGCCAGCGCCGGCCACATCAGCGGCAGGAAGATGCGGGTCAGGATGATCCATGGTCCGGCGCCGTCGAGGATCGCCGCCTCCTCGATCTCGACCGGCAGGTCGCGCACGAAGGTGGTGAGCACCCAGACCGTGAACGGCAAGGTGAAGATCATGTAGGACAGGATGAGCGCGAGCAGCGAATTGTAGAGGTGCAGCGCCCTGACGATCTCGAACAGCCCGGCCAACGCGGCGACCTGTGGAAACATCGACACCGACAGGATGGCGAGCATCAGCGCCGAGCGCCCGCGAAAACGGATGCGCGCCAGCGCGTAGGCCGCGGTGACGCCGAGCAGCAGCGAGACCGCGACCACCGCGCCGGAGACGACGAGCGAATTCATCAGATTGCGCAGGAAGGGACCTTCGGTCAGCACGTTGCGGTAATTGGCAAGGCTGAACGATCGCGGCCAGAGCCCTGCCTGGAACAGCTCGGTTCCCGATTTCAGGCTGGTGACGATGGCGTAGTAGAACGGAAACACCGCGACGAAGACGATCGCCAGAAGCAGCAGGTAGAAGGCGGCGCGCTTCAGCAATCTCATATCAGCGGCCTCCGTCCAGGCTCAGCCGGCCGATCCGGATATAGGCGATGGTGAGCAGGCCGATGATCAGGAACAGCAGCGTCGAGGCGGCCGAGCCATAGGCGAACTTGTCGAACTCGAACAGGTTCTCGCGCGCGAAGATCGACATCGACTTGGTTTGCACATTGTTGGGCGTCAGCACATAGATCAGGTCGAAGATGCGCAGCGCGTCGAGCGCGCGGAAGATCACCGCCACCATCACCGCAGGGCGGATGAGCGGCAGCGTCACGCGCCAGAAGATCTGCCACGGGTTGGCGCCATCGAGCTTTGCCACTTCGAGGATCTCGCGTGGCAGCATCTGCAGGGCCGCCAGGATCAGCAGCGCCATGAACGGCGTCGTCTTCCAAATATCGACGATCAACACGGCGATCATCGCGGTGTCGGCGCTGGCGGTCCAGGCGATCTTCTCGTGGATCAGGCCGAGATTGAGGAGAACGACATTGATGATGCCGAACTGGTCGTTGAGCATCCACTGCCACATCTTGGCCGAGACGATGGTCGGGATCGCCCAGGGAATGAGGATCGCGGCCCGCACGATGCCGCGCCCCAGGAATTCGGCATTGAGCGCAAGCGCCACGACCATGCCGAGCACCGTCTCGCAGGCCACCGAGACCACGGCGAAGCGCACCGTGTTCCACACCGCCCGCCACCAGACCGGATCGACGAGCAGCCCATCATAAAGCACCCGGCCGCTCGGCAGGCGCAGCACCGACAAGTAATTATCGAAGCCCACCCATTGCCGGGCGTCGAGATCGGCAAGCGAAGCGTCGGTGAAGCCGTAATAGACCGTGCGCAGGAACGGCCAGCCGGCGACGGCGGCGAGCACGAAAAGCATCGGCGCCAGAAACAGCCAGGCCGTGCGCACGCGCCGGCGCGCCAGCGGCGATCGCCTTGCCGCGGTCACCAGCCCTTGCCTTTCAGCCTGGTCAGCCTCGCCGCGAGATCGGCCAAATTGTCGGCGGCGCCGCCCTGGCCGGAGATCGTGTCGTGCACGGCCGTCCAGAACTGGCTCGATGCCTCGTTGTATTTGATCCGGGCGGTTGCCGAAGGACGCGGCTGCGCGTTAAGGAATATCTCTTTCCAGCGCGGCACGATCGGCTGCTGCCTGGCGATGTCGGGGTCGTCATAGAGCGCCGCGATGGTCGGCAGGTTAGCCGTCTTCAGCGTCCGGTATTTCTGCATTTCCGGCGACGCGATGAACTTGACCAGATCGATCGCAGCATTCGGGTGCTTCGAATATTTGGAGACGGCAAGGTTCCAGCCGCCAAGCGTGGCGACCGGCCGCCCGCCGTCGCCGGCCGGCAGCGGCGCCACGTCGAACTTGCCCTTGATCGGCGAGCTCTCGCTGTTGCCGAGCGCATAGGCATAGGGCCAGTTGCGCATGAAGACGGCATTGCCGGTTTGCCAGACGCCGCGCGCTTCTTCCTCCTGATAGGCAAGCACGCCCGGCGGCGCGATGGTGCCGATCCAACCCTTGACCCTATCGAGCGCCGCAGCCGCTTGTCGGTTGTCGATGGAGATTTCGCCGTCGGGCTCGATGATCTGACCGCCGCCATTCGACATCACCCATTCGAGCGCGTTGCAGGTCAGCCCCTCATAGGCGTTGCCCTGGAAGACGTAGCCCCAGATGTCCTGGTTGCCGGCCGCCCGCTCCTTGTCCATGACCAGCCTGGCGGTATCCTGCAATTGCTTCCAGGTGGCCGGGACCTTGGCGCCATATTTGGCCAGCAGATCCTTGCGGTAATAGAGCGCCGGCGCGTCGGTGAAGATCGGCAGCGCGACCAGCCTGCCGTCGACCGTCTGCGACTTGATGATCGACGGGAAATGCGCGCCGACGACGTCCTTCGTCGCCTGCGTGAGGTCGACCAGTTGACTGGCTAGCTGTGGCGCCCAGATGACGTCGGTCTGGTAGACGTCGATATCGCTGCTGCCGGCGGCGAGCCAGAGCCGGTATTGGCCGAACTGGTCGGTGGTCGAAGGCGGAATGACGACGATGTCGACCTTGTTACCGCTCTTCTTCTCATAACGATCGAGTATCTCGCGCAACACCTTGATGCCGTTGCCGGTATCGCCCGACACGATCGACAATTCCACGGCTCGCGCTTGGACAGCGCCCAGCAGGATGCAGGCGGCCAGGAATGCTAAAGCAAGTTTCACGGGGTTGCGGACCTCCTGCGCGACCGGCGACGCTCAGGGTCGCGGGTCATCAAGGCCCCTGCGTTGAATGCGCGACGCCGCTTAGGGTTCCCGCGCTTGTGCGTGCCGACCAGGCCGGCGGGTGGGTGAAGCCGATCTCGGTCCGCCCGACCGCGTCGTTATCCCGTTCCGTCCACCTTGCTCCACGCAAAGCGGACGGGCTCCGAAACCCCCGCCCCGGAGCCCGCCTGGGAGTGGCTGACGCATGCCGGCACAGCCTCCTCCGACGCCTTGCCCGCGTCGATCCGCCGATCGGCCGCCCGGCACGACGACGAATTAGCATGCCCTAACGTCAGCCTATGTGAAGGAGTTCACAATGCTGGCGAGCAGGTGGTTGCAACGCGGCGCTGGGGGCCTCCGATCCGGCCCGACGTGCCTTGGGCGTCAGCCCTCCCAGTCGACCGGGATCATGCCGAGCCGCTCGTAGAGCCTGAAGGCCGCGGTGTTCTTCACCGTGTTGGTCTTGAGATCGACATGGCCCGCCCCGCGCTCGCGAAACGTCAGGAACGCGTGTCGCATCAGCGCCTCGCCGATGCCTTGCCGTCTGGAGTCCGGATGGACGGCGAGGTCCTTGACGAAACCCGACGTCCAGCAGAGCGCCGCCCCCGCCAGCAGGCCCTTGCCGTCGATCACCAGGAAACAGAGAGCGGGATCGAACTCCGCATCGCCGGCGATACGCGGCCACCATTCGTCGAACGGCCCGTCGGCGCCGTCGTCGAACACCTCTTCCAGCAGCGCGTACAAAGCCTGCGCGTCCCGGTGTTCGAACGAGCGCATGACGGAGCCCTCCGGCCAATGCGGCGCGGTCAGCGTATCGTCGAGGACCTTGCGCAGGCGGATGTCGTTGGGAGCCGGCGGGCGGGGCGTCGTGTTTTCATGCATGGCGCTGTCTCGAAACGCCGCGCGGAACCGTCCGCTCAGGCGTCGGGTTGCAGACGGCGCCGCTTGCGGTCGACGCCGAGGCCCGTCGCCCCGAGCAGGCCCTTGCGCTTGGCGTCGTAGTAATAACCGGTCTGGTAGAGCATGTCGGCCCGCTTGGCGTTGCCGCCCGAAACCAGCCAGGCGCCGCGCAGATATTTCACCGCGTATTTGAGATTGGTCTCGGCGTCGAACAGGCCGGTCGCCGGCCCGTCATAGCCCATGCCCCGCGCCGTCGCGTGCTTGATCTGCATCAGGCCCCAATGGCCGTGATTATAAGCTTTCGGGTTGAAGGTGCTCTCGCGGTTGACGACATGGCGCACAAGGTCGATCGGCACTTCATAGATCGCCGAATATTTCTCGATCAGCCTTTCGATCTCGCCACGCGGTCCGCTGGCGTGCTGCTCGGGCTGGCCGGGTGCCGCAAGCAGCGCCGGGTTCCCCGGCACCACATAGGCGACCTGCTGGACGCCGGGCATCGGGGCAATTTTCGCCGACTTGCCGGTGACCGGCATGGCGACGCCCGCGGTCGTATACGCCGCCGCACGGCTGATGGATCCAGGACCGGTCGGCGAGCCACCGGCCGTCAGCACCGGCGGCGGCGGGAACTGGCCGGCGACCGGCGTCGAGCCGGCGAAAGCTGCCGGCTGCGCCAGCGCTGCGTCGGACTGGGGCGCGCCGGGCTGGACAGGTGGCGGCAAAACCGCGCTTTGCGTCGCGGGGGCGCCGGGCGTGGTCGCCATGGCAACGGCATCGCCGGTCAGCGCCGCGGTCTGCACCTGCGCGAGGCCGGAAGGCTCCGGCAATACGGCCACCGTTTCGGGCAGCGCAAGCGTTGGCGTATCGTCCGCGACGACAGGCGTCGAAGCCGCCGCAAGCGCGGGCGCGGCCTTCATCTGCGAGGTCGATGTGCACCCGCTGAGACCGGCTGCTGCGATAAGCACGCCGACCGCGGTGATGATGATTTTAGCTGGCAAGCCGTGCGGGTCCGGTTTGTCGGTTGTTAAGAAGTCCTTACACCAGCGATTCACCCCCGGCAATCGGGGCCACCCGGCGGTTTTCGGGTGGCGACAACAGGGCGGAAGTGCCATATTGTTCTGGATATGTACTCGTTTTTCGCCGTTTTGCGGAAGGAATACGTCATGAAACCCACATCTGAGATCACGGCCGGCCACGCAGTGTTAGAAACAGTGATCGGCTTCATGGGCATCGCCTGGAGCGAGAAAGGCCTGATCCGACTTTGCCTGCCTGAGCGCAGCCGCGAAGCGGTCGAGCGCCGGCTGCTCCGCCACCCTGGCGTCTCGACCTCGACCGACCAGCCGCGATGGGTGGTCGAGCTGATCGCCTCGATCAAGGCATACGCCGCCGGCGAGGATGTCGACTTCTCCGACGTGCCGGTCGATCTCGACGGCGTCGATGATTTCCGCCTCGCCATCTACCATGCGGCGCGCAAGCTCGGCTTCGGTGAGACCACCACCTATGGCGAGTTGGCGAAACGCGCCGGCCATGCCGGCCTGCCGCGCGAGACGGGCGCCGCGCTCGGCGCCAATCCGGTGCCGCTGGTCATTCCCTGCCACCGCATCCTGGCGGCCGGCGGCAAGATCGGCGGCTTCTCCGCGCCGGGCGGTTCGACCACCAAGGAAAAGATGCTGGCCATGGAAGGCGTTCGCGTCGGCCCGCCGCCGGCCGCGCAGGCCTCGTTCGGGTTCTGAGGGACGCTGCGTATCAGTCGTGCAGGAACCGGCGGCGGAAGCGCCGGTCGAAATCCGGACGCTTGCAGACATAGACCATGCAGGACCTGGTGTCGGCGCTCGGCACATAGGCCCGTGATCGCACCTCGCCCGCATTGCAGAAGCGCTCATCGCTCACATAGCGGTCGTAGAGCGGCAGACCTGGCACGCGCGTCGACTGGTAGCGCAGGATGACGGCGCCCTGTCTGGCGATCGTTGCCTGCACCCGGTCGCAGCTCATGCGTGTCGGATCGTAACGCGACACCGCCTGGGCTTCTGCGGCCAGCAGCAAGAAAGAAGCGGCAAGCACAATGGTCTTCATGGTTCCTCTCCCAAAGCAACCCAGGCGCTCTCGTACGGCAAGCATCTCATCCCTCCACAACGCGCGGCTGCTGTCAAAACTTCCATTGCCTTCGACGGGGACGACATGCCGTCGGCGCCTCAAGCGACCCGTCTTGTTTTCTCGCTCAAACTATCCTATATCCGCTCCATTGAATTTGGCCGATCGATCGGGCCGCGATCTTCGCGTTTGCTGACGTCTATCTCCAAAATTTCGATACCGCCGGCCGGACATTGGTCAGGTCAAACAAAAGCAAATGTGAAGGGCATTCTAAATGGCAACTGGTACGGTCAAGTGGTTCAACGCCACCAAGGGCTACGGCTTCATCCAGCCTGACAATGGCGGCGCGGACGTTTTCGTCCACATCTCCGCTGTCGAGCGCGCTGGCATGACGAGCCTGGCTGAAGGCCAGAAAATCAACTTCGAGATCGAGCAGGACCGCCGCACCGGCAAGTCCGCCGCTGGGTCTCTGAGCAAGGCAGCCTGATTTGGCTTAAGCATTTTGCAGCCAAGCGTAACCGCTTGGCGTAGCAGAGTGCAACTAAGTAAAGGCGCGCGCCGGACGAAGGTTCGGGGCACGCGGCAAGTCACGGATGTACTGACGGTCGCGCGAGAAGCGCGCCGGAGCGGAAAGACCCGACAAGCTGGAACAGCAGATAGCTGCCAGCCCGGACCGGACGCTCCCGATCAGGCTACCGACAGAGGAAGGCGGGCATTGCCCGCCTTTTTTGTTGCCTGATTTCCGGTAATTTGCCGCCAGGATCCAACAGTATCACTTGGCGATACTTTTGGCCCTGCGTGTGCTGCCATTGACCTATGACCAAGCTTGAACAGATCGAGAAATCCGTCGCCGAACTGAGCCCCGAAGAGCTGAAGGCCTTTGCCGCTTGGTTCGAGGCCCTGCAGGCTGATTTATGGGATAGACAAATCGAAGCCGATGCGAAGGCGGGCCGGCTGGACAAATTGGTGGCCGAAGCCCGCGCCGAAATAGCTGCCGGCAAGTTGCGCGACCTGTGAGGCATCGCGCTACAGCGAGCTTTGGAAAAAATATAACTCCTTGCCGAAGGCTGTTCGTCGCGCGGCCGACAAGAGCTTCACGTTAATGAAGACCAATCCCCGGCACCCGTCCCTGCATTTCAAAAAAGTGGGAGAGCTTTGGTCGGCGAGGATAGACGACAACTATCGGGCCTTGGCCCTCGAAAGCGGTGATGGCTTTGACTGGATCTGGATCGGCACCCATGCCGAATACGATCGACTTATCAAATGGCCCCTCGCGCTGTTGCTCCAGCGAAAGCGGCTAGCAGACGGCCAGATCATTCTTTCCACCCGATCGATACATGCCCCTTGTCGGCCTCGACCCGCTTCAGCCAGGCGGCGACGGCCGGATAAGCGTCGAGCTGGAAGCCGCCCATCCCAGCGGTGTGGGTGTAAGCGTATAGAGCGATGTCGGCGACGCTGTAGGAATTGCCCGCGAAGAATGCGTTCTGTTCCAGGTGTCTGTTCATCACGCCAAGCGCCTTGTTGCCGCGCTCCAAGGTCTGCGCCAAGCGTTCCGGCGTCGCGTCCTTCGCCCGTTCCGGGAAGGTCAGCAGCGCCTTGCGCACCGCGATATAGGGCTCATGGCTGTATTGCTCGAAGAACAGCCATTGGTACGCCAAGGCGCGTTCGTATTTCTCGGCCGGCAGGAAGCGCGTGCCTTCGGCGAGGTAGAGCAGGATGGCGTTGCTCTCGGCGATGCACCTGCCGTCGTCGAGCTCCAGCATCGGCACCATCGCGTTCGGATTCTTGGCGACGTAGTCGGGCCTGCGCGTCTCACCGGTGTGCGAGCTCACCTCTATGCGGTCGAAGGGGATGCCGAGCTTGGCCATCAACAGCCGCGGCTTGTAGCAATTGCCGCTGTCGGCCATGTCGTAAAGGATCATGCTCTTGCCCTCTCACGGTCTCCTGGGAACGCTCTAACGCGCACGGCTAGGTCCCATCCAGTGATTTGTTTTTGCGAAGAACCATCAGCGGCGCTGATGCGTTCCTGGAGGTCGGGCATCAGCGACGCTGATGCAGGGGCACGACCTTGTTGCCGGCGTCGAGCAGAGCGTCGACGGAAAGCGGGCCTTCCCTGAAGATCGTGCCGGCGGTCGCGGGGCGGGCGAGATGGAAACCTTGCAGCAGGTCGACGCCGCCCTCGAGCGCGACGCGCAGGTGCTGTGCGTTCTCGATGCCCTCGACCAGCACTTTGGCGCCGCGTTCGTGCAGCGTAGCCACCAATGGCCGGAAGAAACGCTCGGCGGCGGCATGGCGGCAGAGCTCGCCAAACCAGGCGCCATCGATCTTGACGATGTCGGGCGCAAGCAGATTGATGCGCGCCTCGGTCGAATGCCCCGTGCCGAAATCGTCGATGGCGATACGGATCCCGTCGCGCCGCATTTCGCGCACCAGGCTGGCAAGAACGCGGTCGTCGGCAGCCTGTTCGGTGATCTCGCAAACCAGCAGGCCGGGCTCGAGTTCGAAATCGCCGAGATGCCTGGTCATCAGCCGGATCTCGGCAAGCGCCCGTCCGAGGTGGTCGTTGACGTTCGGATTATAGTTGAAGAATAGCGTCAGTCCCTCGACGCCGATGTTACGGTAGTTGCCCAGATGCAGCATCCGGCACATCGTTTCGACAAATAGCCGGTCGGACGCGGGAACGCCGTCGAAGAATATCGACGGGGCCATAGGCTCCGCGATGCGCCGCGGCTCGATCAGCCCCTCGACGGCAACCGCCCTGAGTGCTTTGCCCTCCGGCGCGAAGATCGGCTGATAGGCGCTCCACAGCCGGAACTCGCCATAGACGCCGAACTGAAGGCCGATCTCGTCGACGAAGATCGCCTCGGCGACGTTGCGCCGCCTGTCCGGTTGTTGGCTCATGGCGCGACCTTGCGCCCGAACACTCTTGCCGGCCGCGGCTGCCGGATCGGTGCCGCCGGGCTTGCGGCGGCCTTTGGCTTGCTCGCTTCGGTCGCGGCCTGTGGCGCGACCTTGCTGAAAACGCGAAAGCTGGTGGGGGCAAGTTCCGGCCGGGCAAGCACATAGCCCTGCACCATCGAGGCGCCGGACCTCTCGGCAAGCTCCAGCTGCCAGCCTTCCTCGATACCTTCGAAGACGGTGCGGATGCCTTGGTTCTCGAAACTCTGCACCATCGCCGTCAGCAACGCGAAGCCGGCGCCGGACTCCATCAGGTGGGTGATCCAATGCGCATCGAATTTGACGATGTCGGGCTTGAGTTCCTTGATCCGGTTGATGTCGGAATCATCGGCGCCATAGTCGTCCACCGCGATGCGGAAGCCATTGGCCCTCAGCGCCTCGACGAAGCCGTAGA
Source organism: Mesorhizobium sp. BH1-1-5 (assembly GCF_020165615.1). Taxonomy (NCBI): domain Bacteria; kingdom Pseudomonadati; phylum Pseudomonadota; class Alphaproteobacteria; order Hyphomicrobiales; family Phyllobacteriaceae; genus Mesorhizobium; species Mesorhizobium sp. BH1-1-5. The sequence continues at coordinate 174,337 of NZ_JAIUIM010000013.1, read as the reverse complement.
GCGTTTCCTGCGAAGCGGATTTCTGCTCGGTGACCTCGCAGACGATGCGGCGCGGATCGATGCCGACTTCGTGCAGCACCAGCCGCATGTCGCGCAACGCCTTGTCGGCGATGCTGCGATCGGTGAAGACCGACGGATCGAAATTGACGAAGATGGATGCCTCTTCCGGCAGGCAGGCGCCGGCGTTCAGGAGATGCAGCGTGCGCGTCAGCGCCTCGATATGCAGCCGGTCGGCCGCCGGGCAGGTACCGAAAAATGCCCCCGGCGACTGCGGCTCGCCGTCGCGAAACGGCCGGATCAGCCCCTCGAAAGCGGCGACCGAGAGCTTGCCCTCCTGGAAGGCGAAGATTGGCTGGAACGCGCTCTGCAGCGTATAGATGCCCCAGACACCCGTCGAGGTGCCGTCGTCATGACGGACGATGTGGGCAAGCCCGATGCTGCGCGACAAGGTCTCTCGCTCCGCGAATAGGCGCAATCCGATCTGCGATCCTGCCAGCAAAGGGTTTACCGGCCGTTGATGAATTTAGCGTTGCCGCTCACGCAGGCTGACTTTGGTCACGCCTCCTTGACCTCTGGCTCATCGCACAATGCTTGCGCTCCGCGCGATGATGCGACATGAGAGGCGCCGCGGCCGCTCCTGGCCGCCTTTCCTAGGAGACATTTTGTCATGGCCTTTCTCGCCGACGCCCTTTCCCGCGTTAAGCCTTCCGCGACCATCGCGGTGACGCAGAAAGCGCGCGAGCTGAAAAATGCCGGCCGTGACGTGATCGGCCTCGGCGCCGGCGAGCCGGACTTCGATACGCCCGACAACATCAAGAACGCGGCGATCGAGGCGATCCGCCGCGGCGAGACCAAATATCCGCCGGTTTCGGGCATCGTGCCGCTGCGCGAGGCGATCGCGAAGAAATTCAAGCGCGAGAACAATCTCGACTACCGGCCGGAGCAGACCATCGTCGGCACCGGCGGCAAGCAGATCCTGTTCAACGCCTTCATGGCGACGCTGAACCCCGGCGACGAGGTCGTCATCCCGCGCCCCTACTGGGTGAGCTATCCCGAGATGGTGGCGATCTGCGGCGGCACGTCGGTCTTCGCCGACACCTCGATCGACAACGGCTTCAAGCTGACGCCGCAAGTGCTGGAAAAGGCGATCACGCCGAAAACCAAATGGCTGCTGATGAACTCGCCGTCGAACCCGTCGGGCGCCGCCTACACGGAGGCCGAGCTGCGGGCGCTGGCCGATGTGCTGCTCAAGCATCCGCATGTCTGGACGCTGACCGACGACATGTATGAGCACCTGACCTATGGCGACTTCGTCTTCAAGACCATCGCCGAGGTCGAGCCGAACCTCTACGAGCGCACGCTGACCATGAACGGCGTGTCGAAAGCCTATGCCATGACCGGCTGGCGCATCGGCTATGCCGCCGGCCCGGTGCCGCTGATCAAGGCGATGGACATGATCCAGGGCCAGCAGACTTCCGGCGCCTGCACCATCGCGCAATGGGCTTCCGTCGAAGCGCTCAACGGGCCGCAGGATTTCATCGCGAAGAACAAGGCGATCTTCCAGGGCCGGCGCGACCTCGTGGTCTCGATGCTCAACCAGGCGCGCGGCATCTCCTGCCCCTCGCCTGAAGGCGCCTTCTACGTCTATCCGTCCTGCGCCCAGCTGATCGGCAAGAAGACGAAGGCGGGCAAGGTGATCGACAATGACGAAGCCTTCTGCTCCGAACTGCTGGAGGCGGAAGGCGTCGCGGTGGTGTTCGGCTCGGCCTTCGGCCTCGGACCGAACTTCCGCATCTCCTACGCCACGTCGGACGCGCTGCTCGAGGAAGCCTGCACGCGCATCCAGCGCTTCACCGCGTCGCTGACCTGATCGGCGCAAAGCCGCCGAACGAGAAAACCCGGCTGCGGCCGGGTTTTTATTGAGCGGCGTTCGATGTCATGCCTGCTGCTTGGCTTGCCTGGCCGATCGCGCCTCGGCCGGCGTGAGCACGGCAATCAGCAGGGCGGCGGTGAGGAACGCGCCGATCGCCGCGGTCAGCATCGCGGCGTGGAAGCCACCTGCATAAGCAACCGTGAAAAGCGCGTGCACGCCGCTCGCGCCCATCGCCGCGTCGGTGGTGAAATCATGCCGCGAGATGGCGGCACGGGCCACCGCTTCGGCATTGGCGACGCCGGCGTCGCCGAGATAGCCGGCGAGCAGATTGGCCGCCCGCATGCTCATCAGCGCGCCGAGCAGCGCGATGCCGATGGCAAGGCCGCTCTGGCGGGTGGCGTTGATCACCGCCGACACCATGCCCGAACGCTCGCGCGGCGCGTAGGACATGGCCGCGGCACTTCCCGTCGGGATCGCCAGCGAGTTGCCGAGGCCGTTGATCGCGAACAGCAGGCAGAGCATCGCGTAGGGCGTCGACCGCTCGGCCCAGCACATGCCGAGCATGGAAAGGCCGATCAGCGCATAGCCCGCCGTCATCAAAAGCGAATGGCCGTAGCGCGCGCTGAGCCTGCCGATCCACGGCGACACGATGATCTGGACGATGAAGGCCGGGGCCATGCGCAGGCCGGTCTGCGTCGGCGACCAGCCTTGCACCTGCTGCAGGAACATCGAGAAGAAGAAGACGCTGGTGTAGGAGGTGAAGCCGAGCGCGAACGAGGCGACATTGGCGACGGCAAAGCGCACGTCGCGGAACAGGCCGAGCGGGAGCATCGGCCGCGGCGTGCGCGCCTCGAAGCCAAGGAAGATCGCCAGGCCGGCGATGCCGACGACGAGCGCGGCGACGGTCCAGGGATCGCTCCAGCCGTTCTCGCCCGCGGAAATCAGGCCGAAGGTCAAGGCGCCGAGCCACAGGATGCTGAGCGCAAGGCCGACGAGATCGAGATGCGCATGTTCCGGATGCGCTGTCTCGCTGATGGAGACGGCGCCGAGCACGACCGTAACCAGGCCGAGCGGCAGGTTGATCAGGAAGATGCTCTGCCAGCCGACAGTCTGCACCAGGATGCCGCCCAGCACCGGGCCGACCAGCAGTGAGACGGCGGCGAACGAGGCCCAGCCGCCGATGACGCCGGCGCGCTCGCGGGGATCCGGAAAAGCCTGCGTCAGGATCGACAACGCGCCCGGGATGAGCAGCGAGCCTGCGATCCCTTGCACCACCCGGCCGGCAAGCAATGCCGTCAGGTTCGGCGCCACCGCGCAGATCAGCGAGCCGGCCACGAAGATGCCGACGCCCCAGAGCCAGGAACGCTTGCGGCCATAACGGTCGCCGATCAGCCCGGACGACAGCATGAAGGCTGAAAGGCAGAGCGTGTAAGCGTCGACCACCCATTGCAGCCCGCCAAAATCGGTCTGCAAGGCCTGCTGGATGGTCGGCAGGGCGACATTGACGATGCTGACATCGAGAAGCGCCACGAACGAGCCGAGATAAATGGCGGCAACGAGCGGCAATCGGCTTTTAGGCATTATGAATTCCAGATGCGTAACCGCCCGGAGGGCTGCATGGAGGGGCGATACGATTGAGTGCGGCAGACGCGACAGACCGGACTGTCGAGATGCTGGAAGTTGGCTTACAGCGTCCCGTTCAGCCGCCATATTGCTCGTCGGAAACCTGCTCCAGCCAGTCGGCGTGGACGCCGTCCAGCGCCTCCTGCATGGCGATATGGGTCATGGCGGTTTTCCCTCCGGCGCCATGCCAGTGTTTTTCGCCGGGTGCGAAGGAAATGACATCCCCTGCCCTGATCTCCTGCACAGCGCCGCCCCAGCTCTGCGCCAGACCGGCGCCGGCGGTGACATAGAGCGTCTGCCCGAGCGGATGCGTGTGCCAATGGGTGCGTGCGCCGGGCTCGAAGCTGACCAGCGTGGCTCTCAGACGCGCCGGCGTTTCCTTCTCGATGATCGGCGTCTGCAGCACCCGCCCGGTGAAATAGGTCTCCGGCGCGACGATCGTCGGCACACTGCCGCACGCAATGATCTTCATGGTTCAGATCCTCGAAAGCATTGTCGAACAAAGCGCCGCGCACGGCGTCTCGGGCCGCAGTTTCGCCCCGCAAGGAGGTCGTTGCAACCGCCTTCGAACTGTTGCTGGGCGACAGCCTCGATTCCGCGTTCGGGCATCGAGCGAATTGCAGCATTAGAGTGTCTAAGAACTGTCATAAATCGTTGCTTTTTAACCATAAAATCGCAACCACCACTCGGCCGCGAAAGAATGGAGCGGGACAGCAGCCAAGCTCAGCGTTTGTTAACGGCTGAGGTCCTAGCCATGTCGCGTGCTGTGGGGGCGCGGACATGAGTATCTTGGCGACAATCAAGGATCACAGCGGCCGTATCTATCGCGGCATCCAGGCCTTGCTCGTGGCGAGCATCGCCGCCACCGGGCTTGCCGCTTTCGCGTTGTCGGAGAACGCCTCCCGCGCCGGCGCGCTGGCGATGTCGGCGACATCGACCTCGATGGCGCTTCTGGTCTTGATGTATATGCGCTCGACCATCGTCCAGCGGCTGCAATCGGCGGCGGATGCCGAGGCCGAGAAGCATCGCTTTCTCACTGTCGATGCCATGACCGGCGCCATGACCCGGCGCTATTTCATCGAAGCGCTGGGCGACTGGCTGGGCGGCTTGCGCAACCGTCGCCAGGCAAGCCTGCTTCTGATCGACCTCGATCATTTCAAGCAGCTCAACGACACGTTCGGCCACCAGTTCGGCGATCTGGCGCTGGCCCATCTGGTTGCGGAAGCGCAGCGCATTTTCGAGGATGGCATCGTCGGACGGCTCGGCGGCGACGAGTTCGGCGTCATGGTTCCGCATGGCGACGTGGCTGTCATCAACAAGGACGCGCGCCGGCTGCTGGATGCCATGCGGGCCGGCAAAAGGCACGAAGGCAAGATCATTCCGCTGTCGATCTCGGTGGGCGTCGCGCTCGCGCCGCTGCATGCTTCGAATGCGAATGAATTGATGCTGCTGGCCGATCTCGCGCTCTACGAGAGCAAGGCGGGCGGCCGCGGCCGCATCACCGTTTTCGACGAGGAGATGCTGTCGGACAACCGCTATCGCCGGCTGGTGGAACGCGAGCTGCGCGCCGCGGTCTATCTCGGCGAGCTGGAATTGCACTACCAGCCGATCGTCGATCCCGACGGCTCGGTCAACGCGCTGGAGGGATTGATCCGCTGGCGCCATCCCGTGCGCGGTTTGATCTCGCCGGCGGAATTCATCCCGATCGCCGAGCGCTCGACGCTGATCGACATGATCGGCGAATGGGTCTTCAAGCGCGCCTGCGCTGATGTCGGGCATTTTCCCGGGCGGCGCATCTCGATCAACGTCTCCGGCGAGCAGCTGAAGCGCGACGAGATCGTGACGATGTGCGACCGGGTCCTGCGCGAAGCCGGCCGGTCCGCATCGCAATTCATCATCGAGATCACCGAGACAGTGGCGACGGCCGCGACGCCCGAGGTGCTGAGGCGCCTGGAGGCGCTGCGCGGTCTCGGCTTCCACATCGCCCTCGACGACTTCGGCACCGGCCATTGCGGCTTCAACTATCTGAAGTCGCTGCCCATCGACAGCGTCAAGATCGACCGCTCCTACATCCGCAGCCTCGCCCATGACCAGGTGGCGCAGATCTTCGTTTCGGCGCTTGCCCAGATCGCCCGCATCCAGGACATCGCCATCGTCGCGGAAGGCGTCGAAACGGCGGAGGAATTCGCCCTCGCCAGGACCGCCGGCTGCAGTCGCTTCCAGGGCTATTTCTTCGGCAAGCCGGCACCGCGCGACAAGGCAAGCGCGTTGTGCGTCGCCACTCGCGAACCGCTTGCCCTCACAGCCTGACAAACAGGAAATGCCGGCCTGACGAACCCAAGCCGGCGAACGTCCTATTTTTCTTGCCCTTCCAGCGAACCCGTGTGACGATGGCTTTGGGTAGGGGTGGATAAACCCCGCCCGCGACGGCCGAACAGGCCGGCCGCCGCTCTGCATAGGGTGCGATCGGACGCAAAACCGGTTTTCACTTTTGCTGATCGCTCTCTTGGGAAACGCCTGAGTGGAGGTCAGCCATGGGTACTCGCGCCGGAGGACGACGCACGGGACCGAAATGCATCGCCATAATCGGTCCCTTCGCAAGCGGTAAGACGACACTTCTCGAAGCAATCCTCGCCCGCACGGGCGCCATTCCCCGCCAGTCACCCGTTTCATCGGGCAACACCGTTTCCGACCATTCGCCAGAGGCCCGCGCCCACGCCATGAGCGTCGAGGCGACCTTCGCCACCACCGATTTCATGGGCGAGCAGATCACCTTCGTCGACTGCCCCGGTTCCATCGAATTCGCCTTCGAGGCCGAACCCGTGCTTGCCGCCTGCGACCTCGCGGTCGTCGTGGCCGAGGCCGACGAGAAGAAGATCCCGGCGCTTCAGCTGATCATGCGCAAGCTCGACGATCTCGCCATTCCGCGCATCCTGTTCCTCAACAAGGTAGACAAGGCGATCGCGGGCGTGCGCGAGACGCTGAAGATGCTGCAGCCCGCAAGTTCGGTGCCACTGCTGCTGCGCCAGATTCCGGTCCGCAAGGATGGCGTGGTCGTCGGCTCGATCGATCTGGCGCTGGAGCGCGCCTACATCTACCGCGAATATGCCGAAAGCCAGGTCGCCGAGATCGCAAACGACGACAAGGCGCGCGAGCTGGAGGCACGGTTCTCCATGCTGGAGACGCTCGCCGACCATGACGATCACCTGATGGAGCAGTTGCTGGAGGAGATCGAGCCGCCGAAGGATGCGATCTTCGACGATCTTTCGGCCGACCTGCGCGCCGGCGCGGTGACGCCGGTGCTGATCGGCACGGCCGAGAAGGGCAATGGCGTGCTGCGCCTGCTGAAGGCCATTCGCCACGACGCGCCCGATGTCGAGGCAACGAGGAAGCGTCTCGGCGCGCCGGACGGCCAGACGGTGGTGCAGGTGATGAAAACCGTCCACACCGCGCATGGCGGCAAGCTCTCGGTATCGCGCGTGCTGTCCGGCCAGTTGGCCGACGCGGCCGAGCTCTACCTTTCCAACGGCGATACCGCGAAGGTCTCCGGCATCTACAGGATGCTCGGCAAGGACCAGTCGAAGCTGACATCCGCCAAGGCGGGCGACACGGTTGCGCTCGGCAAGCTCGACAACGTCCAGACCGGCCAGACGCTAAGCTCGGCCAAGGGCGGCATCCGGCCATTGGCCACGCTTGAGCCGCCGCAGCCCGTCTTTGCCTTCGCGCTTCGCCCCAAGGAGCGCAAGGACGAGGTCAAGATGTCGGCGGCGATCCAACGGCTGGCCGAGGAAGATCCGTCGCTCAGCCTGCGTCACAACCAGGACTCCGCCGAAACCGTCCTGTCGGGCCACGGCGAGATGCATCTGCGCGTCGTGCGCGAGCGCCTCGAGGGCAAGAACCAGATTCCGATCGAAGGCCATGCCCCGGCGGTGCCTTACCGCGAGACGATCCGCAAATCGGCGCAACAACGCGGCCGCCATAAGAAGCAGTCGGGCGGCCACGGCCAGTTCGGCGACGTGGTGATCGAGATCAAGCCGTTGCCGCGCGGCTCCGGCTTCCAGTTCTCCGACACCATCACCGGCGGCGTGGTGCCGAAGACCTATATCCAGTCGGTCGAGACGGGCATCCGCGACTATCTCAAGACCGGCCCGCTCGGCTTCCCGGTGGTCGATGTCGCCGTCAACCTGTCGGACGGCTCCTACCATGCGGTCGATTCCTCCGACATGGCCTTCCAGATGGCGGCCAAGCTCGCCATGAAGGAAGGCATGGCGGCCTGTTCGCCGGTCCTGCTGGAGCCTGTCATGAAAGTCGAGATCGTCACGCCCTCCGACGCGACCTCGAAGATCATCGCGCTGATCCCGCAGCGCCGCGGCCAGATCCTCGGCTATGACGCGCGGCCCGACTGGCCGGGCTGGGACGTGGTCGAGGCGACCATGCCGCTGGCGGAAATCGGCGACCTGATCATCGAGCTGCGCTCGGCCACCGCCGGCGTCGCCAGCTACAAGGCCGCTTTCGACCACATGGCCGAACTCACCGGCCGGCTCGCCGACGAGGCGATGAACGCCAACGGCAAGGCTGCCTGATGCATGTCGCCCAAAAAGTGCCTAGCGGTTTTGGGCGGCATACATCGAAGCAGGGACTAAGGCGCATCGCGCTTTGAGATTTGCGGGCGAAATGAAAACGGCGTCCGGATGATCCGGACGCCGTTCCTATTGCGGACCGTTTTCCTGGGAGGCAACGGCTGGTCCGCCGCATCCGGAAAAATGGTTCGGACGCGGTGCTTGCCTGAGCCCGGTCTTCCGAGTGATGCCCCCATCTCCCGAACCGACCAACCGCGTCCTATGGTCTACTTAAACCATAGACTGCGTCTGCGACATGTTACCCGATGTTACATGTCACTGTTACGTGGTGGATCCAGTCGTTTTTTTCCCGGCCTGTAGGCACGCGGGCAACAAAAAAGCCGGATCAATAAAGATCCGGCTGAGTTTGATTGGAAGTGCCGATTAAGGCTAACCTCCAGAGGGGAACACTCGAGGGCGCTAATGGGAGGAGAACGCGCCCTGGAGATGTGACTATATATGTGCTCATCATGCCCAAGAAACAAGCATCTATTTTGCAACACACGCATGCAAAAAGACGCAGGCTGTGGTCCAACCTATTCCTGGAACCCATAGGACCAGAAAAATCGCCAATTCCGGTGCGTTTTCGACCCTAAAGCGACTGCTTAAATGCGAAATCGAGCCGATTTTGCTCGGAAATATGCGAGCCGGAGAAATGATGCCGATTTCGGCAAGCCGAGTTTATTTTTACGGCAGGAGACCGATGATGCGAACTTTTTCAGCAATCGCCGGCAGCGTGCTGTTCCTTGTCGCGGCGCCCGGCATTGTCGCCGGCCTGGCGCCGTGGCTGTTGACCGACCACTATCGCAAGCCCCTGTCGGCTCTGCCGGGCTTCGTGCCTGCGGGCGCGATCCTTGTGGTCGGGGCGGCTGCCATCCTGCTTCATGCCTTCGCCCGCTTTGCCCTTGAGGGCCTGGGCACGCCCGCTCCCGTGGCGCCGACCGAGAAACTGGTCGTAGGCGGCATCTACCGCCATGTGCGCAACCCTATGTATGTCGCGGTGCTGGCGATCATCCTTGGCCAGGTGCTGATCTTTTCGAGCTGGGCGGTGCTGGTCTACGGCCTCATCGCCGCGACCGTGATGATCTCCTTCGTCAAAGTCTACGAGGAGCCGACGCTCGCCAGCCGCTACGGCGCGGAATACGAAACCTACCGCCGCGCCGTCCCCGGATGGCTGCCGCGGCTGACGCCGTGGCGTGGGCAGTAGTTTCCCGGCCGGGCGTTTCAATAAGACCAGCTGCGCGCCTTGGCGATGATGAAATCGCGAAACACATGCAGCTTCGCCTGGTTCTTCATCGCGTCGGGATAGGCGAAATAGGTGTCGAAGGACGGCACCTCGGTCTCAGGCAGCAACTGGACCAGGTTCGTGTCCTTGCTGATGACGTAGTCGGGCAGCATGGCGATGCCGGCGCCGCCCTGCACCGCCCGCTTGATCGAAAGGATGTCGTTGATCTGCAGCGTCGGCACCCGTTGCGCGCCCTCGAAATCGCCGACCGTCTCCAGCCAGTTCAGCTCCGACAGATGCGAAGGCACCGGCACGCCGAAGGTGACGATGCGGTGGTTCCTGAGCTCGGCGATCGAGGCCGGCTTGCCGAACTTGGCGATATAGGACGGCGCCGCGTAGAGGTGGAAATGCACCGTGAACAGCCGGCGCTGGATCAGGTCCGGCTGTTGCGGCTGGCGCAGCCGGATGGCGCAGTCGGCCTGGCGCATGGTGAGGTCGAGCTCCTCATTGGCGAGGATCAGCTGCAGGCTGATCTCGGGATAGAGCTCGATGAACTCCTGCACCCGTTCGGTCAGCCAGCCGGCGCCGAGGCCCACTGTCGTCGTTACCCTGAGCACGCCTGACGGCCGGTCCTTGGTTTCGGTCAGCCGCGTCTTGATGGTTTCCAGCTTCATCAGCACGTCATGCGCCGTGCGGAACAGCATCTCGCCCTGCTCGGTCAACACCAGGCCGCGCGCATGGCGGTGGAACAGCGCGACGCCGACGTCATGCTCCAGCGCGCTGACCTGCCGCGAAATAGCCGATTGCGACAGGTGCAGAGTCTCGGCGGCATGGGTGAACGACCCAGCCTCCGCCGCTGCGTGAAATACGCGTAATTTGTCCCAGTCCAGCGCCATGATTCCCCTCGCGTTGCCTTTGGCGTCTGAATGAAAAATCAGGCTTTTAAACGGCCTTTCTCAGCCGATCTGTCATTCCGCCGCTTCGCGGTGAACCTCGATGCCCGCCAGATATTTTTCCGCCTCGAGCGCCGCCATGCAGCCAAGCCCCGCCGCCGTCACCGCCTGGCGGTAGACGTCGTCGGTGACATCGCCGGCGGCGAACACGCCGGGCACGTCGGTGCGGGTGGAATCGGGCGCCGTCCACAGATAGCCGTTCGGCTTCTGCTTCAGCTTGCCGGCGAAAAGCTCGACCGCCGGCGCATGACCGATCGCGACGAACACGCCGTCGACCGGCAGCTTCGATTCCTGGCCGGTCACGACGTTGCGCAGCGTCAGGCCTTCGACGGAAGGCGGCAGCGGCGCCTTGCCTGGGCGTCCGGTGATCTCGTCCACGACCGTGTCCCAGATCACGCGGACATTGTCCTTCTTGAGCAGCCGCTCGCGCAGGATGCGCTCGGCGCGGAAATCGCTGCGCCGGTGGATGACGGTGACGCTCTTGGCGAGGTTCGACAGATAGAGCGCTTCCTCGACCGCGGAATTGCCGCCGCCCACCACCGCGACATCCTTGCCGCGATAGAAGAAGCCGTCGCAGGTGGCGCAGGCCGAAACGCCGAAGCCCATGAAAGTCTGTTCCGACGGGATGCCCAGCCACTTGGCCTGCGCGCCGGTGGCGATGATCAGCGCATCCGCCGTGTAGACGGTGCCGGAATCGCCGGTGGCGCGGAACGGCCGCACATTGAGATCGACCTCGGTGATGATGTCGTTGACGATGTCGGTGCCGACATGCTCGGCCTGTGCCAGCATCTGGCTCATCAGCCACGGGCCCTGGATCGGATCGGCGAAGCCCGGATAGTTTTCGACATCGGTGGTGATCATCAATTGGCCGCCCTGCTGCAGGCCGGCGACCAGCATCGGCTTCAGCATGGCGCGGGCGGCATAGATCGCCGCCGTGTAGCCGGCCGGGCCGGAACCGATGATAAGAACGGGCGCATGTTTGGTGTTCATTGAAAAGTCCCCTGCGGCGCACGGCCGTGGTTTGTTGCGCATAATGTAAGTGTTGCCCGTGGGACCAGCAAGGCAAGTTGGCCTTCGTCCCCGGAAAGCTTCGTCCGCTGCATATCGGGCCATATCGCCGACCGTCATCAATGCATGTCGCGCAGAGGTGCGCCCGACCCCGGGATCACTGCATGCATCGAAACAAGGAGAAAATCATCGCAAAGCTATGGCCTCCGGCGCGAAACCAAATTACAAAATTGCGAAAGATTCTTGCGCGAAAGCCGTTCATGCCGCTGAAAGCCGATCTCGACGCCATCGACTGGAAGATCCTGCGCGAGTTGCAGGGTGACGGCCGCATGACCAATGTCGAGCTATCCAACCGGGTCGGCATCTCGGCGCCGCCTTGCCTGCGCCGTGTCAGGCGGCTGGAAGAGGCCGGCATCATCCGTGGCTACCGCGCGCTCCTGAATGCGCCGGCGCTCGGCATGGATGTCGTCGCCTTCTGCCTGATCGGCCTGCATCATCAGGCCGACGCCGAACTGAAAACCTTCGCCGAGCGCACGCGCGGCTGGCCGATCGTCCGCGACGCCTGGATGGTTTCAGGCGAATCCGATTTCCTCTTGCATTGCGTGGCGAGCGACCTCGGCACCTTCCAGACCTTCGTCATCGAGGAACTGGCCTCGGCCCCGAATGTCGACACCGTGCGCACCGCCCTGACCATCCGCCGCATCAAGGACGAAGGGCTGGTGGCCTTTCCAACTTAATGTGCCGGCTTCCGGAAATTCCCCCGCACAAACAAAGGGCTTAGCGCCAGCTTTTGAATCAATCCGCGATCAGAGCGACCCTATCGCGGCAAGCAGCCCCTTGAGGTCCGCCGCGTCGCGCAGAGGCGACACCGAAAGCCCGCCCATCGTCGAGCCTTCGCCATCGACCAGCCAGCCGCGCTTGAGCCCGGCGCGCTGGCCGGCTTCGATATCGGCCGGCTTGTCGCCGACGATCAGCGATCGCTCGAGATCAAGGCCGAGGCGGCGATCCGCCTCCAGCAGCATGCCCGGATTGGGCTTGCGCATCGGATGGTCGGCAGCCGCTAGCGGACCCTTGCCGGCCTCGTGGTAGGCGCAGGCAAGCACCATGTCGACAAACGCGTTTTGTTCAGCCAAGAGGTCGAGCACGCGCCCGTTGACCCTGGCGAACGCATCCCAGCCGAAATAGCCGCGCGCGATGCCGGACTGGTTGGTGACGACAACGACCGGAATGCCGCGCTGGTTCGCGGCCTCGATCACCGGCGCGATGCCGTCGCGCAGCACCATGGCCGCCGGATCGTCGGGATAGCCGGTATCGACATTGATCGTGCCGTCACGGTCGAGGAACAGCGCCGGCCGGCCGCCTGGAAAGATCCTGTCGCCGATCCGCTCGATCCACAGGCCCGGCTCGACAAGCGGATCGACCGCGCCGTCGTCAGCCATTGCTGAGACGCGCTTCGACCGCTTCGCAGAGATAATGGTAGAGGCACAGATGCCCCTGCTGGATGATCGGCGTCGAGGTCGACGGCACGTTGAGCAGGATGTCGGTCAGCGGCTTGAGCTTGCCGCCGGTCTCGCCGGTCAGGCTGATCACCGTCATGCCCATCGCCCTCGCCTGCTCGGCCGCGGCAAGGATGCTCGGCGAATTGCCGCTGGTCGAGATGGCAAGCAGCACCGCGCCTTCCGACCCATGCGCCTCGACCTGGCGCGAGAAGACGGTCTCGAAGCCGTAATCATTGCCCCAGGCCGTCAGCACCGCGGCGTTGGCCGGCAACGCGATGACATTGTAGGCCTTGCGCTCCTTCAGGAAGCGGCCGACCAGCTCGCCGGCGATGTGGATGGCATCGCTGGCCGAGCCGCCATTGCCGCAGATCAGCAAGGCCTTGCCGGACGACAGCGCCGTCACCGTCTTGTCCACGGCGCGCTCCATCTCGCTGGTCAGATCGCGCTCGACCGTTGCTGTGATCGCGGCCGCGGAGCGGACCAGATAGTCGTTCAGTTCGGACATGAAATCCCTCAGTTTGCGGCGCGCATCTTACCGATCGTGTTGGTCGTGCTCTTGCCGGCGACGAGATCGACCAGCACCACGCGCCCGCCCGCCTTCTGCACCACATCGGCGCCGACAACGGTCTCGACCGTGTAGTCCGCGCCCTTGACCAGGATGTCGGGCAGCAGCGCCTCGATGAGCTTCAGCGGCGTGTCTTCCTCGAAGACGACGACAGCATCGACCGAGGCAAGCGCGGCCAGCACGCAGGCGCGGTCATGCTGGTCGTTGACCGGACGCCCAGGCCCTTTCAGCCGGCGCACCGAGGCATCGCTGTTGAGGCCGAGCACCAGCCGGTCGCACTGGCTGCGCGCGGCATGCAGCAGGCTGACATGCCCGGCATGCAGGATGTCGAAACAGCCATTGGTGAAACCGACGGTCAGCCCCTCCTGCTTCCAGGCCGCGACCATCCTGGCCGCGGCGTTGGCGTCGAGAATGGCATCCGTATGAGCCGTCGGCCCGTGCGAGCGGAACAGCGCGCCCGACAGTTCCTCGACGTTGAGCCGCGCCGTGCCGCGTTTTCCCACCACGACGCCGCCGGCCGCATTGGCGATGACGGCCGCATGCACCCGATCGGCGCCAGCGGCGAGCGAAAGCGCGAAACTGGCAATGACCGTGTCGCCGGCGCCGGAAACGTCGAACACTTCGCGCGCCTGGGTGGAGATGTGGCGGGCATCCTCGGCCGAAACGACGCTCATGCCCTTCTCGCTGCGCGTGGCGACGATGAACTCGAAATCATGCGCTGCGATCAGGTCGCGCGCCGCGGCGACGATCTCGTCGTCGCCGAACACCTTGCGCCCGACCGCCTCGCCAAGTTCCTTGCGGTTCGGCGTCACCGCGGTGGCGCCGGCATAGCGCGCGTAGTCGCGCCCCTTCGGGTCGACCAGCACCGGCTTGCCGGCGTCGCGGCAGATCGCGATCAGCTCGCCCGCGACGCCCTCGAGCAGAATGCCCTTGCCGTAGTCGGAGAGGATGACGATGTCGGCGCGGCCAAGCGCCGCCTGGAAATGGTCGATGAGCTTCGCCCGCTCGGTGGAAGTGAGCGACTTGATCTCTTCCTCGTCGAAACGCAGCACCTGCTGGTTGAGCGCGCTGAAGCGGCTTTTCGACGATGTCATGCGGTCCCGGCGCTGCAGGAGCCCGTCGGTGTCGACGCCGATCTCGCCCAGCATGCGCATCAGATTGTTGCCCGCCTGGTCGGTGCCGATCACCGACACGGGGATCGCGGCCGCGCCGAGCGCAACGATGTTGGAGACGACATTGCCGGCGCCGCCCATGTTCAGCGTCTCGCCCTTGCCATGCAGAACGGGGATCGGGGCTTCCGGCGAGATGCGCTCGATCACCCCGCTGACGAAGCGGTCGAGGATGAAATCGCCCACCACCAGCACGGTGACGTCGCCGAACCGGGCGATGGTGCGATGCAAAGGTTCCGGAGAAGGCGGATTGTGCTGGATCATCTCACTCGAGCTATGCCTGAAGACGGCCGGACTTGATTAGATTTCAGCGCCGGAATTGTGGCGTGGGCTACTCAAGGCGATGCCGATATACCGCAATTCGGGCGAGCGCAACGGCAGGCCCGGCGCGGAACCCAGCCGGAGGCAGCCGGGCGATCAGCTCCTCTGCAGGGCGACATGGACACCGAGGCCGACCAGCACGGCGCCGCCCGCCCGCTGCATCAGCCGCTGCGCGCGTCCCGAACGCCGCAGCCGCGCAATCATCGCGCCGGCAAGAAAGACGCAAACGATGTCGGCGGAGGAGAACATCAGATTGACGATGATTCCAAGCACGACGAACTGCAGCCAGACCGGAAACGCCGTCGAGGCGTCGATGAATTGCGGCAGGAACGCCATGAAGAAGATCGCCGTCTTGGGATTGAGCACTTCGACCGTGATGCTCTCGAAAAATGCGCGACGGGCCGATTTACGCTCGATCGCGGGCAGAGCCGTATCGCCATCCGTCCGTTTGCGGAACATGGAGACGCCGAGCCAAATCAGGTAGAGCGCGCCGCCGAGCTTGACCGCCAGATAGAGCGGCGGCACGGCGTGAAACAGCACCGACAGGCCGGCGGCGGCCGCGAAGACATGGAAATAACCGCCAAGGTGAATGCCGAGTGCCGCCGTCAGCCCCGACCAACGGCCGCGCGCTATCGTCTGCGCAGCGGCGTAGAGCATGGCGGGACCGGGAATGTAGGCGAAGATCGCGGTGGTGGCGAAAAACGCGATCAGCAATTCGGTCGACGGCATCTTGGTCCCTCATGATCCGGATATCGCCAGACGTCGGCGGCTATGGCCTAATCACGGTCCAGCTCGGCAGTGTATTGCTCGAGCATCTCGACATGTTCGGCCGGAGCATCCTTCGCCGCGTAGACGCGGCGGCCATCGTTGGCGAAGCGAGCCTCGTAAGTTTCGATGCTCATCAGGACGTATCTCGGCTTGTTGTGACGAGTGATGGAGACAGGCTGCTGGCTCGCCGCCGCAAGCACATCTCCGAGATTTTGTTTCAGATCGGTCGACGGATAGTGTTTCATGGGCGCTCCGTTTTGTACATAATAGACAAAAAAGACAAAATAGACAAGAACGAGGGACCATGAGACGGGCAGCGCCTGCTTTATCGACAGCCCAGCCCACCTCCCCTATAAGAGCCGGAATCGTAAGCAGCAGAGGCCTTCATGATCATCGTCACGGGCGGCGCCGGCATGATCGGCTCCAACATCGTCGCCGCGCTCAACGCCGGGGGCCATGACGACATCGTCGTCGTCGACGATCTGACCGAAGGCCACAAGATCGCCAATCTAGCTGACCTTCGCATCGCCGACTATCTCGACAAGGACGAATTTCTCGCCCGGCTCGAGGACGGCGCGCTCGGCCGCATCGAAGCCGTCTTCCATCAGGGCGCCTGCTCGACCACCACCGAATGGAACGGCAAGTTCATGATGGAGGTGAACTACGCCTATTCGAAGCGGCTCCTGCATGCCTGCCTGAAGCTGCGCGTACCCTTCCTCTACGCCTCGTCGGCTTCGGTCTATGGCGGCGGCAGCGAATTTCGCGAGGAGCCCGACTTCGAGCGCCCGCTCAACGTCTATGCCTATTCGAAAAAGCTGTTCGACGATTACGTCCGCCGCACCGTCTTCGATACCGATCATTCGCAGGTCGCCGGCCTGCGCTATTTCAACGTCTATGGACCGCGCGAGGCGCATAAGGGCGCCATGGCTTCCGTCGCCTTCCATCTGTTCAACCAGGTCGAGCGCGGCGAAAACCCGAAGCTGTTCGGCGCCTATGGCGACTTCGGACCCGGCGAGCAGAGCCGCGACTTCATCCATGTCGGCGACGTCGCGGAGGTCAATCTGTGGCTGTGGAAACGCGGTTTGAGCGGCATCTTCAACTGCGGAACCGGCCGCGCCCAGCCGTTCCGCGCCATCGCCGAGACGGTGATCGACACGCTGGGCAAGGGCGAGATCGAGTTCATCCCCTTCCCCGACCATCTCAAGGGCAGCTACCAGAGTTTCACGCAGGCTGATATGTCCCGCTTGCGCGCGGCCGGCTACAATGGCCAATTCCGCACAGTCGAAACCGGCGTCAGGGACTATGTCGAATGGCTGAAGGCCCAACGATCCTCGTGATCGGCCCACGCTGGGTGGGCGATATGGTCATGGCGCAGTGCCTGTTTGCGGCACTGAAGGAAAAACATCCGAATGCGGCGATCGACGTGCTGGCGCCGGCCTGGGCAGCACCTTTGGTCAGGCGCATGCCCGAGATACGCAGCCAGATCGACTTTCCGCTGATGCCGGGGGCGCTGGAATTCCGCAGCCGCAGGCGCTTCGGCCGCCTGCTGCGCGGCCGCTACGACATGGCCTATGTGCTGCCGGGAAGCTGGAAATCGGCCTTGATCCCGTTCTTTGCCCGCATCCCGCACCGCGTTGGCAATCTGCGCGAGATGCGCTACGGCCTGCTGACGGATGTCGTGCCGCTGCCCGAAGCGCTGAAGCGGCGCACGGCGCGCGCCTATTTCGGCCTCGCGCGCGGCGGCACCTTTCGCGCGCCGCATCTTAGCGTAGACAAGGCCAACCAGGCCGATCTGCTGGCGCGCTTCGGGCTGACCGGGAAGAAATTCGTCGCGCTCATGCCCGGCGCCGAGTTCGGCCCGGCAAAACGCTGGCCGAGCGACCACTATGCCGGGCTTGCCCGGGACATGATGGCAAAGGGCCTGGGAGTCGCGCTGCTCGGCTCGAAGAACGATGCCGACGTGACGGCTGAGATCGGCGCACTTGCGCCGGGCGCGGTCGACCTCGCCGGCAAGACGCGGCTCGAGGACGCCATCGACCTGATCGCCGCGGCGAAGCTGGCGGTCTCGAACGACAGCGGGCTGATGCATGTCGCGGCCGCCGTCGGCACGCCGATCGTCGCCGTCTACGGTTCGACCTCGCCGGAAAACACGCCGCCGCTCAGCGAGCGCTCCGAACTGATCTGGCTGCATCTGTCCTGCTCGCCCTGCCACAAGAAGGTCTGCCCGCTCGGCCATCTCAACTGCCTGAAGACGCTCGATGTCGCCCGCGTCACGGCCGCGGCCGACCGCTTGCTCGAGGTTCCGGCGGCCGCATGAAAGTGCTGATCGTCAAGACATCGTCGATGGGCGATGTCATCCACACTTTTCCCGCCGTCGAGGACGCGGTGCGCAACCGCCCCGACATAGATTTCGACTGGTGCGTGGAGGAGCCGTTTGCCGGCATCGTGGCGCTGCATTCGGCGATCGGCACCATTCACAAGGTGGCGGTCCGGCGCTGGCGCAAGCGACCGTTTGACGGCGGCACGTGGCGCGAGATGGCCGGGTTACGCAAAGCGCTCCGCGCCGCCCGCTACGATCTTGTCATCGACGCCCAAGGCTTGTTGAAGTCGGCCCTGGTCGCCATCCAGGCCGGCGCGCCGATAGCCGGCTTCGATCGGGCCGGCGCCCGCGAGCCTTCGGCAACGCTGTTTTACCAACACAAATACGCCGTGCCGCGCGACCTGCACGCCATCGAGCGAACCAGACGGCTGTTCGGCCTGGCGCTTGGCTATCAGCCCGACCTGTCGGCGCTCGAGTCAGGCATCGTGCCACCGGCGGGCGGCCTGCCTGGCGTTGAAGGCAGAACCGCCTTCCTGCTGCACGGCACCAGCCGCGAAGACAAGAAATGGCCGGTCGAGAACTGGATCGAAACCGCGCGCCGACTGGCCGACCGGCAATTCACGCCGGTGGTCACCTGGTCGAACGAGGCGGAAAGGAAGGTGGCGCAAGCCGTTGCCGCGGCCGTGCCCGAGACGGTGCTGGTTGCGAAATCGCCGCTGGCGGACATCGCCGCGATCCTTGGCCGCTCGACGCTGGTCATCGGCGCCGACACCGGCCTCACTCACCTCGCCAGCGCCTTCGGCCTGCCTACGGTCGCCATCTTCTTGGCGACGGAGCCGGGCCTCACGGGCCCGCGCGGGCCGTTTGCGTCGACGCTGCTTGCGCCGGCCGACAGCAAGGTAACGCCTGCTGAGGTGATGGCGGAGGCTGAGCGCCTGCTGGCGCAGCGCGCTATCTCCCCCCTTGTGGGGGAGAATGGATTTTCACGGCCTTAGCCGGAGCACTTCGCGGAGGCTAAGTCGTAGAAAATCCAAGAGAGGGGATTTCGTAGGGCGCAGGCGTCACGTCCTCATAAGGCGGCGCTATCCCCTCACTTGCGATTTCTAACACTTAGCCTTCGGCTAAGATCTTGAAACCGCTTTCTCCCCCACAAGGGGGGAGATTGGGAGCTAAATAAACTGCACCTGGACGATCTCGTACCCGCGGGCGCCGCCCGGTGCGTTGACCTCGATTGCGTCGCCGACTTCCTTGCCGATCAGTGCACGCGCGATCGGCGATGAGATCGAGATGCGGCCGGACTTCACGTCCGCTTCCTGGTCGCCGACAATCTGATAGGTCTTCTTTTCCTCGGTGTCCTCGTCGACGAGCACCACGGTCGCGCCGAACTTCACCTTGTCGCCGGAAAGCTTGGAGACGTCGATGACTTCGGCCCGCGCGATCAGGTCCTCGAGTTCGTTGATGCGGCCTTCATTGTGGCTCTGCGACTCTTTCGCCGCGTGATATTCGGCATTTTCGGACAGGTCGCCATGCGAGCGCGCTTCGGAAATCGCCTCGATGATCCGCGGACGCTCCTCTTGCTGGCGCCAACGCAGTTCTTCCTTCAATGACGCGAACCCCTCGCCTGTCATCGGGACCTTGATCATATGCCTGACCTTTCCTGCCGCCACCCCCGGTTTCGGGAGCGGCCTTGTCAAATGGGTACAAAAAGAAAACGGTCCGGCAGCCTCGGGCTAACGGAACCGTCTCACCACAATTTCCCTGAATATAGCGATCTTGGCGCGATTTTCACGCCCAAAAATGAAATTCGGCAAAATGATCACCGCTTTCGCGGGCCGTTGACCAGCGGCGGACAGCAAAAAACCGGCCGTGATCGCTCACAGCCGGTTTGAGGAGCGTCGAAGCCCTGTTCAGCTCCTCAGGAAATGGTCGATCTGCTCGGACAGCATGCCGTATTCGCGCGAGCCCTTGCCGGTCCGCTTCTCGATTTCCTGGAGCTGCTGCTGGGCGCCGGCAAGATCGCCGATCTGCAGATGCGCCTCGCCGAGATATTCGCGCACCAGCGTGTAGTTCGGGTCGATGCGAAGCGCTTCCTCGTAATAGCCAAGGCCGACCGTGACGCGGCCGGAATGGCGGTGCGAGTAGCCGAGATAGTTGAGGATGCGCGGATCCTGCTTGTTGGCGGCGAGCGTCAGCACCGAGATCGCCTCTTCATAGCGCCCGGCCATCGCCAGGTCATGGCCGGCCTCATAGATACTGTCGTCGTCCAGCATGCCATATTGCGGCTTTACGCATTTGTTCTTCTTCTTGTCCCAGACCTCACCCTTCTTGCAGGTGGTGGTCGTCTGGCCACCGCTACTTCCACCTTCACCGGCCGTATAAGCCGGCGCTACGAACAGCGGCAGCGCCGCGATAGCCATGACCTGAACAAGCAAACGTCTGCGCATCGAAGCCTCCATGAGCGTGACAATGGCAGATTAACGCCGCTCTGGCGCGGTTTCATCCCGAAATGCGGGCGGCTGCCGAACTATTTTGAACGGCCGGAAAGAAGCCGTTACCTGCGGACGTGACGCGCGCTTTAATTCCGCTATCATCGGGACCAAGCGCATCACGTGGAGAAGGACCGTGCAGCAGCGCCTCGAGAAGGAGTGGGAACTTTCGATCGATCCGGACACCGTGCGCCTGTTCATCCTCAAGGCGAAGGCATTGAGCGCCGCCGTCAACGAGGACTATGACGACGGCGCCGAGCATGAGGTCGAGTTCGACGGCGACACGCATGCCAGCCATCACCATGACGGCCTTGTCGAGGAAGCCTCGGAAGACCTCACCGAAGAAGAATTCCGCGAGTTGATCAACGATCTCAACATCGACGAGGCGGCCGAGCTGATCGCGCTCGCCTGGGTTGGGCGCGGCGACTACGACGCATCCGAATGGGCGGACGCGGTGGCCGCCGCCAGGGAGCGTCCCAGGAAGCGCACGGCCAAATACCTGCTCGGCCTGCCGATGCTCGCCGACTGGCTGGAGGAAGGCCTTGAAGCCATCGGCGCGTAACGCGCCGGTAACCGATTGTGATCGGCAAGGCGGGCCTGCGCAGGCAACTTCGCAACGCGACCGCCGTTTCCGGGCGATGGCAACGCTCAGCCTTTCACGACTTTGCAGACTGGCGCTGCCTGTGGCGGCTGCGATGCTGCTGGTTACGCCGGCCGTGGCCAAGCATCATCATCGGCAGAAAAGACACCTGCCGCCGGCCAGCCAGAGCGCCGCTCCGGCGCCGGAAATGCCGGTGGCGACACCGGTTCCAGGGTCCCGTCCGCAGGATATGGAGAACGGCGCCGACAAGTCCAGGCAGGACAAAAGCCGCCTCGACAGCAATGACGACTTCCTCAACCAGGAGAAGTCGCATCCGAAATGGGATGCCCACCCGCCGCGTTCGAAGGGCGCTCGATCCGAGCCGCGGACGGAATCCGAGGCTGAGACGCCGGACGTCGTGCCCACCCCGCCGCAGAAGCCCACCGAGCTGGAGCCGGAGCCGCCGGAAACCGCGCCACAACCGCCGGAAAAACCCGCTCAGCCGGCGGAGGAAAAGATGCTCTCCGATCCACGTTCCGCCGACATGCCGGCCGACAAGATGCCGCCGGAAGAAACCGCATGCCGCGAGCGGCTGAAGGCGCTCGGCGTCGAATTCGAGGAGCACAAGGCCGAGCACGACGCGCAAATCGGCTGCTCGATCCCCTACCCCGTCGTCATAAGGACACTCGGCAAATCCATCGGCATCAGCTCTGGCACCGAGCTCAATTGCCCAATGGCCGAGGCGGCGGCGCGCTTCATGGCCGATGTCGTGCAGCCCACGGCGAAGGCCGAACTCGGCGCCGATCTGAAGTCGATCAACCAGACCTCTGCCTTTGTCTGCCGGCCGCGCCACGGCACGCGCAAACTGTCGGAACACGCTTTCGGCAATGCGCTCGACATCGCCAGCTTCACCTTGTCGGATGGGAGGAAGATAGAAATCGGGCCGGCGCCGCCGGAGAAGGACGCGAAGTTCCTCAACGCGGTGCGCAAGGCTGCTTGCGGGCCGTTCAAGACGGTGCTCGGTCCAGGCGCCGACCCCGACCACGCCTTGCATTTCCACCTCGACCTGGAACCGCGCCGCCATGGCGGCACTTTTTGCCAGTAGGCACGATCTCGAAAGTTTCGGGCCACGTCACGGCAAGAACAGCGCCGCAATTCCGCCCTATGCATGAATGCCGGTGCTGATCTTTCCTTTACTGTTGAGGGTTAACCTTGTGCCATTCGGGGACAAGGATGCCTTTCAATGGCTCGAACACTTGGCGCTGTGCTGGCAGCGGCGCGACGGAACAAGCATGCGCGCATCACGCTCGTCGGGCTGGCCGCAGGCGTTGCCATCGCGACGATATCGGCCTGCACGACCGGTGACGTCTTTGCGCTGCAGCCGGCCGTCGATGTCGGCAGCCAGACGGCAGCGGTGCCGCAGCCCGACGCGCCGCAATATTCCGGCATGCAGCGCCTCGTTCCCTCCAACCCCTATATGACCCAGGCCGCCTATCCGCGCATGGACGAGCCGATGTCGCCGGCCGAGCAGATGCCTGCCAGCGAGATCGACTGCCGCAGCGAGCTGAAGCGGATGGGCGTCGTCTACCAGGACGTCCAGCCGATCCACGAGGGACAGTGCGGCATCGATTTCCCGGTAAAAGTCTCGGCCATCGGCAGCGTCGCCATGAAGCCGGCGGCGACGCTGACCTGCGGCATGGCCGCCACCTTCGCCGCCTGGACCAAGAACGAGCTGCAGCCGGCCGCCCGCTGGCGCTATTTCTCCGGCGTCAAGGCGATCCACCAGGGCTCCAGCTATTCCTGCCGCAACATCGCCGGGGAAGGTGTGTTGTCCGAGCACGGCAAGGGCAACGCTCTCGACGTCATGAGCATCGAGCTCAACAACGGCGACGACATCGACGTCCGCAAGCCCGGCTTGTTCGCCTTCCGCACCCGCGGCTTCCTCAACAATGTGCGCGCCGACGGCTGCGAATATTTCACCACGGTGCTCGGCCCGGGCTACAATTACGACCACCGCAACCATTTCCATTTCGACATCAAGAACCGCAAAAGCGGTTACCGCGCCTGCCGCTGACTTAAAATCAGGCGCCGGGCTCGGAACTGGTGGCCGCCAGAATCTGCCGTGCGACCAGTTCCTGGATGCGCCACAGATTCCTGTCGCGTATACCGCTTTCCTCGAGCTTGCTGACGGTTCGGAACAGATACTGCGCCGATGAACCCCAATGCTCCGCGGCGCGCGCCAGCGTATCCGCGACCTGCTCCGGAGGCAGCCGTCCGGCGTACGCCCGGCCTTCAGTGGCAGCGACAAAGGCCAGGGCACGAAGTGGCCCTTGGCTGGTGCGGACCTTTATCCAGCGGGGCACGTTGGTAGGCGGGTTAGCGTCGATTTCCCGGCGCATCAGCTGGCCGAGCTGTCCGAAATGGTCATGTCCTGGTAGGCGGTAGACGATGCCGTTGCAGCTGCCTCCCCTATCGAGGGCAAGCATAAGCGCCGGCAATTCGCGCGTTCCACGCCAGCGGGTCAACTTCAGGCAAAACGAGCGGTGCCATCCGACCGCCGTTGCTGCGCGCTGCTCGATGTGGTCGAATTCCGGATTCCAGATCAGCGAGCCATAGGCAAAGACCCAAAGCGTTTCGGGTCGATATTGCGACAGCAGCCTTTCGACCACGCCGTCATATTCCGCATCGCTGTGCTCGGTAGTCCCAGGGTCTGGCTCGGTGCGCTCAACTCTGGCAACAAGGCTGCCAGTCAGCGCCATTGCCCCGTGGCCAGCCTTGGTCCGCTTCATTCGCCGCACCCCGCTCGAACGACAACCGGATGATAAATGTTCTCCTTATCGCTGGCCATTGATTTCCCATGATCGTAGCGCAACAGATGCCATAGGGCATCGGGCGGCATTCATGAGCCAACGCAGCTTGAGACGACGTGCGGGGATGTGGCTCGCGACGGTTTGCGCCTTCTATCTGGCGCTCGCCTATGTCGCCGCGCCGGAATTCTGGACCTGGCGGGAGCGCGGTTTTCGTACCCGGCCCTTCGAGATGGTGACGCATACGCCGCAGGGCATTCCCGGCGATCCGATCAATGTTGGCCTGGTCGGCACCGAAAAGGAAGTCGTCCACGCCTTCGCCGTCGCCGGCTGGGACACGGCCGATGCCGTCACGCTCAGGACCGCGATCGACATCGGCGAAAGCGTGTTGTTTTCCCGCCCCTACCCCGATGCGCCGATGAGCCGCCTCTTGTTCGAGGGCCGCGCCCAGGATCTCGCCTTCGAGAAACCGGTCGGCGACAGCGCCGACCGGCGCCATCACGTCCGCTTCTGGCAGACGGATACGGTCGGCGACGACGGCCGCCCGCTCTGGCTGGGCGCCGCGAGCTTCGATCGCGGCGTAGGCCTCAGCCACGACACCGGCGCCGTCACCCACCATATCGGCCCCGACATCGACGCCGAGCGCGACTTCCTGATCGGCGACCTGAAAGCCGCCGGCCTGCTGGCGTCGACCAGCCAGATACCGGGCATCGGCGCCACCAAGGCCGGACACAACGGCGGCGGCGATCCCTATTTCACCGACGGCATGGCCGTGATCGGCGTGCTGAAGACGCAGCAGTGACGGCTAGTCTTGCCCTTGACCATTCGTCGGACCAGCGCTGCGGTCCGCACGCATGGGTTCCCAGATGGCTATTTCCCTGTCTTTCTCCAGCACGCTGGCCAAAGCTTCATGCCAGTCGCGGCGATAGGGCCTGTGCAACTGGACGTTCAGCACGTCCTCATGGCTCTCCCAGGTCTCGTAGAGCATGAAACGGTGGTCCGACGCCGGATCCCGATGAAGCACCGCCTCGTGGAACATCGGCTCGCCGCGCATGGCATCGAGCACATCGCCGAGGAGGGCAAGAAAATCGGCGCGCCGCCCGGGCACGACCTGGAACTGAATTGTATAGGTGACGGCCATGCTTCACGCCTGTCCTGGTTCTAGAGCGGGAACTGGTAGTCGACGAGGATACGGTCCTGCTTGTCGACAGCCAGAAATTCGAGCCCGCTGGCGGCAACCTCGCCGCCGTCTTTCGGCACCATTTCCCAGTGGAAGGTGACGACATCGTGCAGCCCCCGAGCGTCCTTCGCCGCCCGGAAGCGAAAACCTCCGTCCCGCACCCATTTCACATGCGATTCGATAATGCGCTTCTCGAGCCCCGCGTAGCCGCGCACCTCCCGCAACTCGACATAGTGCTCGCCTTCGGGCACCCAGAGCTCGGCGATTGCCTGGCGGCGGCGCTCGTCATCGGTTTCGTTCCAAACGGCCACATAACGATCGGCAAGTTGCTGTGCATCGTCCATGACATTCTCCTTCGGCTTGAGGCCTTCTTCGATTTGATTGCCCGCCGACTATGCGGCCGGGCCACGGCCGGGATCGATGACCCCTCGGGTCAAAAAGCGATCGCCGCGCAAGGCGTCATTTGACCTGCGAGGTCATGGCCCATGCTTTCCGGCTGCCCTAGGATGGCCGGCATGACCGTTCGACAGCCGCCATTTGGGGTGCTCCTTCGCCGTTGGCGCGAGAGGCGCCGCATGACCCAGGCGGACCTTGCGCTCAGCGCCGGCAGTTCGACGCGCCACCTCTCCTGCCTGGAGACCGGGCGATCGCAGCCGAGCCGGGAGATGGTGCTTCTGCTCGCGCAGCATCTCGATGTCCCGTTGCGGGAGCAAAACGCGTTGCTGCTCGCGGCGGGCTTCGCGCCATCGTTCGAGGAGCGATCGCTGGCCGAGCTTGCGTCGGCGCGCCAGGCGATCGATCAGGTTCTCCAGGCGCACAAGCCTTATCCTGCCTTCGCGATCGACCGGCATTGGAATGTCGTGCTTTCGAACGGCGCCCTGCCGCAGCTCTATGAGGGATGCTCGCCCGAGCTGCTTTGCCCGCCGATCAACGCCATCCGCCTGATCCTGCATCCGCTCGGCATGGGGCTGCGGATCGTCAACTTCGCCGAATGGCGCGCGCATTCGGTCGCGGTGTTGCGGCAACAGATCGATGCCACGCATGACCCGGCCATTCATGCCCTGCTCGCCGAAATTATGGCCTATCCGGTGCCTCTGGCAGGCGCCGAGCCGGTGCCCGCGGCTGCGTCGCGGCATTACGCGACGCCGCTTCGCATCGCGACGCGCCTGGGAACGGTCTCGTTCCTCAACACCAACATGATCTTCGGCACACCGACCGACGTCACCCTGTCGGAGCTGACGATGGAGATGCTTTTCCCGGCCGACGACGCGACGATTGCAATCGTCAAGGCGATGGTCGAGGAGAGCGCCGGCAACGACACTCCTTCGCAAAGAGCCGGCTGATCTGGGCGCGAGTGCAATCGTTGAAAATGACCATATCGCCGAACGACCCTTCTCTTTCTCCAAATGCCTGCAACATGTGATGGCGCTCCACGCCGTGCTCCAGGCCGGTCCGTCATGCTCCAGATTGTCATCTTCCAAAAATACCGGCAGGCTATTTTCGAATGCACTGCAGCAATGCTATTGACGCCCATGCTTTATGTTGAAATCGCCGTTGTGGCCGTCCTCATTCTGGTGAACGGCCTCTTGTCGATGTCGGAGCTCGCCATCGTCTCGTCGCGGCCGGCCCGCCTCAAGGCGATGATCGACCGCAACGTCAAGGGCGCCGGCCGCGCGCTGGCGCTCGGCTCCAATCCCGGCAAGTTCCTGTCATCGGTGCAGATCGGCATCACCCTGGTCGGCGTTCTCTCGGGCGCGTTCTCGGGCGCCACGCTCGGCGAACGGCTGGCGCAATATCTGGCCTCGACCGGTATCCGCGAAAACATCGCCGACCCCGTCGGCGTCGGCATAGTCGTCGCTTTGATCACCTATGCCTCGCTTATCGTCGGCGAGCTGGTGCCGAAGCAGATCGCCTTGCGCGATCCCGAGCGCGTCGCCGCCCGCGCGGCGCCCGCAATGACCGTCGTTGCCACGATCTCGGCGCCGCTTGTCTTCCTGCTCGATATTTCCGGCCGCGCCATTCTCTGGCTGCTGGGCCAGAGCGGCGAGGCGGAAGAGAAGGTCACCGACGAGGAGATCAAGATGCTGGTCGCCGAGGCCGAGCATCACGGCACCATCGAATCCGACGAGCGCCGCATGATTGCCGGCGTCATGCGCCTCGGCGACCGCGCCGTGCGCGCCGTGATGACGCCGCGCACCGAGGTCGACTGGCTCAACCTGCAATCCGACGAACCGGTGGTTCGAAAGCTTTTGATGGATACCCAGCATTCGCGCCTGCCTGCCGGCGACGGCAATGTCGACGCCATGGTCGGTGTCATCCAGACGCGCGACGTGCTGGCCGCCCTGCTGGCCGGCAGGGTGCTGGATCCGCGCCAGCACGTGCGCGCCGCCCCCATCGTGCATGACCAGGCCGACGCGCTCGACGTCTTGCAGAAGCTGAGGGAATCGGACGTGCCGATGGCGCTGGTCCATGACGAATACGGCCATTTCGAAGGCATCGTCACGCCGGCCGACATCCTCGAAGCGATCACCGGCGTGTTCCGCTCCGACCTCGAGGCCGGCGAGGAAGAGAACGCCGTCAAGCGCGATGACGGCTCATGGCTGCTTGCCGGTTACATGCAGGCCGACGAGATGGCCGAGGTGCTCGGCATCGACCTGCCCGAAAACCGCGACTACGAGACCGTCGCAGGCTATGTGCTGTCGCATCTGCATCATCTGCCGACTACCGGCGAATGCGTCGACGCGCAAGGCTGGCGTTTCGAGGTGGTCGACCTCGACGGCCGCCGTATCGACAAGCTGATCGCCACCCGCCTGCCCGACGGCCATCGCCCAGTGGCGCGCTGATAGACCGCTTCAACTCGGCGGCGCTCAATGCGCATCCGGCGGCGGTGCCTTCGGCGTCACGTTGCGCAGGAACGGGACCAGCGCCGTGGCGATGACGAAAGCCGCCATGATGACCAGGAACGCATCTGCGTAGGCCATGGTGGAAGCCTCGCGATAGGCGAGCTGCCAGAGTTGCTTCAGCGCGGCGGCGTGACCGTCGTCGATGGCGCCAGGCAGCTGACCATAGCGTTGCGCCACATTGTCGAGCAGGCGCATCGCCGTCTCGTTCTGCGGCGTCAGGTGCGAGGCGATCGTCAGGAAATGGAAGTTGGTGCGGTTGTTGAGGATCGCGCCGCAGATGGCGATGCCCACCGCGCCGCCGAGGTTGCGCATGGTGTTGAACAGGCCGCTGGCATATTTCAGCCGGTCCGGCGGCAGGCTGCCGAGCCCGAGATTGACGCTGGGCGCCACGGCGAAGACCTGCGGGAAGCCGCGGAACAGTTGCGGGATGAGGAGTTCGGCCGAGCCCCACTGGCTGGTGATGGCGGAAAAACTCCACATCGATGCGCCGAAGGACGCCAGGCCGAACATCATCAGCCAGCGCGTATCGAAGCGCTTGGCGAGGAAGATGTAGACCGGAACGCCCACCATCGATGCGACGCCGGTGGAAAACACCGCCAGTCCGGTTTCGAGCGCGTTGTAGCCGCGCACGTAACCCAGAAATAGCGGCGTCAGGTAGATCGTCGCGAAGATGCCGATGCCGGTGATGAAGGACAGGAAGCAGCCAATGGCGAAGTTGCGGTTGCCGAAGGCGCGGAAGTCGACCACCGGCTGCGCATAGGTCAGGCTGCGGACGACGAACAGGATGAGCGTGACCACGGCGACGACGGCGCCGTTGCGGATCGTCGCGTCGTCGAACCAGTTCCAGCGCGAGCCTTCCTCGAGCACATATTCCGCCGTGCCGAGACTGACCGCCATCAGCGCCATGCCGATATAGTCCGCGCCCTTGAGCAAAGACGGATCGGCTTTGTCGATCTTGACCAGCAGCGCAACGAGGACGGTGATGACCACGCCGGGGATGACATTGACGTAGAACAGCCAGTGCCAGTTCAAGGTGTCGGTGATCCAGCCGCCGATGACCGGCCCGAGCGTCGGCGCGATCGAGGCGATGCTGCCGACGACCGCGGCCGCATAGACCCGCCTTGGGCCCTGGAAATAATGGAAGGACGAGGTGAACACCGTCGGGATCATCGAGGCGCCAAGCAGCCCCTGCAGCGCCCGGAACACGATCATGCTTTCGATATTCCAGGCAAAGCCGCACAGCATGCTCGCCAAAGTGAAACCAGCCGCCGAGATGGTGAAGAGCCACCGGGTCGAGAAGACGCGGGTGAGCCAGCCCGACAGCGGGATGACGATGATCTCCGCCACCAGATAGGAGGTCTGGACCCAGCCGATCTGGTCCTGCGCGGCCGACAAGCCGCCGCCGATATCCTGCAGCGAGGAGGCCACGATCTGGATGTCGAGCAGCGCGATGAACATCCCCACGCACATCACCATGAACGGCAGGATGCTGGCGATGAAGGATTGCGGGGCGGCCGGCGCTGACATGGCGCCCTCAGCGCGATCCGGTATCGACGGTGACGACAGTCGACAGGCCAGGCCGCAGCGCCACCTTGCTCGCCTGGTCGGCGTCGATGGTGATCCTGACCGGCACCCGCTGCACGATCTTCGTGAAATTTCCGGTCGCGTTCTGCGGCGGGATCACGCTGAAGATCGCTCCGGTGGCCGGTCCCAGGCTGGTGACATGGCCCTTGAGCGGCTGGTCGGGAGCGACATCGGCATAGACGGTGGCGGCCTGTCCGTCGGCCATGGCGCGCAACTGGTCTTCCTTGAAATTGGCGTCGACCCACAGGCCCGAAGCAGGAACGATGGTCAAAAGGTAGCTGCCCGGCGAGACATAGGTGCCCACCTGCGCCAGCCGATTGCCGACAATGCCGTCGATCGGCGAGCGGATTTCGGTGAAGCCGAGGTCGAGCTGCGCCGTATCGAGATCCGCCTTGGCGGCCGCGACTTCCGCGGTCGCTTCCGAAATCTGGGTGTTGAGGACATCGAGCTGCTGCCTCGACGCGGCAAGCGCCGCCCGCGCGGCGGCGACGGATGCCTGCGCCTGGCCGTCGGCCGCGGCGCTCTTTTGGGCGTCCTGTTGCGAACCGGTCCTGGCGCTGGCAAGCACCGCGTAGCGCTTGGCATCCTGCGCGGTGAAAGCGGCGGCGGCGCTCTTGGCATCGAGATCGGCGCTGGCCTGTTCGATCAGCGAGTTCTGTAGCGAGACCTGGGCGCGCAGATTGTCGAGCGCCGACTGCTTCTGCTGCACCGATGCCTGCGCGCGTTCCAGCGCGGCCTTGAAAGGCCTGTCGTCGATGCGGATGACAGGCTGGCCGGCGGTGACATGCTGGTTATCTTCGACCAGGACCTGATCGATATGGCCGGCGACACGCGGCGCCAGCGGCGTGACGTTGCCGCCGACATAGGCGTCGTCCGTCGTCACCAGGAAGCGGTTGGCCTGCCACCACCCGACGCCATACCATCCGGCGGCAGCGATCGCGATCAGCGCAGCGCCGAGCAGCAACGGCTTGCGCCGCTTCCTGGCCGGCTTCGGGATATCAACGACCGTGGTCTGCAATTCGGCCGGGGAAAGGGCCTTGTTCATCTGCTTTTCGCCTCCTCCTGGCCGCCATCAGCGTTCTCGACCAGCGGAAAGCCCGAACCTTCGGTGCTGAAACGATAGCGCTGCCGCATTCGGTCGGTGGCCATCGGGGCGGTCGCCATGGCGAAGCCGCCGCCGTCCAGATCCCTGCCGGTCTCCCGGTCGACCAGGACCGGCTCGGCCCAGCGCCCGTCCGCCTTGTCCACCACGACCAGGCTCGGCCCCTCGGGCGCCAGATGCTTGTTGCCCCAGGCGAGCAGCGAAAGAAGCACCGGCCGGAAATCGCGGCCCTTGGCGGTCAGCACATATTCATGCCGAAGCGGCCGCTCGCAGTAGGCGCGCTTCTCGAACAGCCCGCGCTCGACCAGGCTGTTCAGCCGCCGCGTCAGGATGTTCGGGGCGATATCCAGGCTCTTCTGGAACTGGTCGAAGCGTGTGAGGCCCTGGAATGCGTCGCGCAGCAAAAGGATGCTCCACCACTCGCCGACCTCGTCGAGGCTGCGGGCGATAGGGCATGGACGCGTTTCGAAGCTCGTCTTCGCAACCATCTTCGTGACTCACTATCAAGATGAAAGTCACAAATAGCCGAGTCAATTGCATAATGCAAGTCACTAAGCGGCAAGGCTCTGGGACCGGCCGACACAAAGTCGTGAGGGCGCACGGCAGGCGAGTCGGGAAAGCCGCGGACGAAGTCATCGATCAGGGCAGCAGCACGACCTTGCCGGTAGCGCGGCGCTCTTCCAGCAATCGATGCGCGTTGCCTGCTTGATGGAGCGGAAAGCGGCCGCCGATCGTCACCTTCAGCCGGCCGCTCGCTGCGAGGTCGAACAGCTGCAACAGGTCCGTCCTGAGACTATCGGGAAACAAGAGCGGCAACAGGGCAAAGCCCTTGAGCGACTGATTGCGGCCGATCATCGCTTCGAGGTCTGAGGCCGACAGTCGAAAGCGGCCGAGCGCCGCGAACAGCAGCTCGCCGCCGGGCGCCAGGAGGTCGAGAAATTGCTTGGTCAATGCGCCGCCGACGGTGTCGTAGACGGTTCCGACGCCCAGGCCGTCGCTCGCCTCGCGGCCCCGCGCCGGCCAATCCGCTTCGCTGGTATCGATCGCCAGATCGGCACCGAGCGACAGGGCGAAATCGCGCCTGGAAGTACCGCCGGCCAGCGCGATGACGCGACGAGCGCCCTGCCCCTTGGCCAGTTGGACAAGCAGCGAACCGACGCCACCGGCGGCAGCGGGAACCAGCACCGTCCTGCCGGCCGGCGGGCTTTGCCGCAAAAGATGCAAGGCGGTCAGCCCCTGCACCATCAAGGCGGTCGCATCTTCGAAGGAAAGCGCGCCCGGCAGCGGCACGACGAGGCCGGCGTCGATCGTCACATATTGGGCATAGCCGCCGAATGGCCTGGCCGAGACGAACAGCGGTGCCGCCACGCGGCTTCCTAAAAGTCGCCGGTTAACGCCCTCGCCGACCGCCTCGACCGTGCCGGCGACTTCGACGCCGGGGAACACCGGCAGGCTCGGCGTGACGGCGTAGCGATCCGCACGCATCAGCACTTCGAAGAAGTTGACGCCGGCGGCCCCAACCTTGACTAGGACCTCGCCGGGTCCCGCGACGGGCGTTGGCGCGTCGACGACCTCCAGCACGTCGGGACCGCCGAAACGGCTGAACTGGATGGCTTTCATGGCAGGCTCCGATCGCTATGGCGTCGGCCGCCCTTTGCCACTATCTGCGCTGTCGCAGCTACACACGGATTTGTCCGCTGCACACCAGGAGGTGACCATGGCCCAAATCGCCAAACGACGCGTGATCAAGCGCCTGCCGATGCTGCCGGCGGAACGCGCGCTGAAGGTGATCTCCGGCCGCTGGAAGGCGGTGATCCTCTATTATCTCTTCGACGGTCCGCGCCGGCTTTCGGCGCTCAAGGCTCAGATGCCCGACATCACCCAGAAGGTGCTGATCGACCAGCTGCGCGAGATGGAGGAGCACGGGCTGGTCGACCGCGAGATCTTCGCCGAGATCCCGGCGCGGGTCGAATATTCCGCGACGGCGCTCGGCCTCAGCCTCGAGCCCATCCTGCTGGCGCTTTGCCAGTGGGGACAGCACCACGCCGACGCGCTGGACGAGCAGGCACATCTTGCCGATTGCATCATCAGGCCAAGGCAGGCCATCGAGGCTTCCGCAAACTAAAAAGGGCGGCGCAAGCGCCGCCCTTCGGGAGGATGACTACAGTCGGGCTCTTTAAGCGGCCTGGGCTTCGCCGGCGATCGCGTCGGCGGCACGCGCCGCCTTCAGCACCTTGGCCCACCAGGCGACGTCATTGACCAGCGCCGCGGCGGCCTGGTTCAGATGTTCGAGATCATCGAGCTTCTTCTCGCCCTGGCGCACCGCAAGGAAATCACCCCAGGCGATATGGACGGCCGACTTGACCGGCGCCATCTGCAACTCGACGGCGATCAGGCGGAGCTGTTCGACCGCGCGCGCGCCGCCGACCGAGCCATAGCCGACAAAGCCGGCCGGCTTCTTGTTCCATTCATTGGCGGCGTAATCGATGGCGTTCTTCAGGACACCGGTCGGAGCGTGATTGTATTCGGCGGCGGTGAAGATGAAGCCGTCGAACTCGGCGACCTTCTTTTGCCAGCGCTGCGCCACTTCGTTCTGCGACGGCGCCCAGGCGGAGGAAGCGACCTCGTCGAAGAAGGGCAGCGGCCAGTCGCGCAGATCGACGATCTCGACGTCGATATCGGCGTGCGACTTGGCGATCTTGGCGATCCACTGGGTCGGCACGTCGGCGAAGCGGGCGGCGCGCGTCGAACCGACGACAATGGCGATTTTGGGTTTGGACATAAGGGGCTCTCCTTGCGGGAATTTCTGGTATCGTTTGGATACCGGCGCTATATGTGATACTGACAAACCAGCGCGCAAGGAGGCACGTTTTTGTTACTGAGGCACCCGCACATCACCGAGGACTGCCGTGCAGTGTCGGAAATCCTGCAACGGGTCGGCGACAAATGGACCGTGCTCGTCGTCGGCAAGCTGGGCGACGGGGCGATGCGCTTCAACGAATTGCGCGCCGCCGTCGGCGGCATTTCGCAGAAGATGCTGACCACCACCTTGCGCGGCCTGGAGCGCGACGGCTTCGTCACGCGCAAAGTGTTTCCGACCATTCCGCCACGTGTCGATTACGAGCTGACCGAGCTCGGCCACGAGCTGCTCGTGCCGGTCGGCGCGCTCGGCGAATGGGCGCGCAAGAACACCAATCGGGTCCGCGAAGCGCGCGCGAAATTCGACGGCCAGCAGGCCTGAAACCCTTGTAGTTCAAAGGTTTATGAACCATTGGATGAACCGTGCATCACAGCGCCGGCCCTGTCGCACCTTCCGGCTTTGATCAGCTCCGCTGCGGCCTCGCCGCCAGCCTCGCCGGCGTCACCGCGCAACCGTCTCGACAAGGACGACTGTCTTTAGCCGACTGCCGATCAGGCGCTTGGAGCGGTGCTGCCGCAGCACGCCGTCGAGCAGCTTTCCGATTGCGCGGCTCTCTTGCCGGCCACTGCCTGATCCCGCATGCAGGCGACGCGCGGAAGGTCTTTCCTGACCTCCATATAGGCCGTTATACCGAGCAGGCAGACCAGCGCGATTAGGGCTGCCACGAGCCAGCCGTTCAGCATGTGTTGACGCATTGTTTTCCCCCCGCGCCCTCAAACTGGGGCGCGAAGGCAACCATTGGATGTCGCGAAGCGCATCTCCCGCGCGGCTGTTGTTACAAAACCGCAAGCCTGGGAGAATCAGGGACCCGTCAGCTCTCGGCCGGAACCGGCTTCGGCTTGCCTTCGCCGTCGAGCGCCACCATGACGAAATCGGCATGAGTGACCTTTTCCATCAGGTCGGAAAGGTAGCGCTGCGCCCAGGCCTCGACCTTGAGCACCATCGAGGTGCGGCCGACGCGCTCGACATGGGTGTAGATGCAGAGCGTGTCGCCGATCTTCATCGCCTTGGCGAAGGACATCTCCTTCACGGCCGCCGTCACGACGCGGCCCTTGGCGCGCTCGGCGGCGCGGATGCCGCAGGCAAGGTCCATCTGCGCCATCACCCAGCCGCCGAAGATGTCGCCGGCAGCATTGGCGTCGGAGGGCATGGCGAGCGTCCTCAAAGTGAGATCGCCGAGAGGTCTTCCGTCCGCGTAGTGCACCATGGCGAAATCCTCTCCTGAAGCGATCACCTCATCCCCGTAGCGTCGCTCCCTTCACCCGTCAACGCGCGCACTGCTGACAGCTGGAGCTTTCGATCCTAGGCTATGTCCGCAGAACGGCCTGGGGGGAAGGAATTGGCTTTGCCGCTCAATCGCATCATCCTTTACGTCAGAAACATCGAAACGGCGGTGACTTTTTACGAAAGGCACTTCGGCTTCAAAGCGCATCGTGAGGAAGGTGACAGGATCGTCGAACTGGTCAATCCAGCCGGCGGTGCAAGTCTCATGCTTCATCTCGCGGCGAAGGGGCAGAAAAGAGGACAATCGACCGTCAAATTGGTCTTCGATGTCGAGGACATCGAAACCTTTGCCGCTGGCAGCGCAAAGGAAGGGCTGGAATTCGGCGCCCTGCACCGGGCCGACGGCTATGTCTTCGCCAACGCCCGCGATCCAAGCGACAACCCGATATCGATCTCGAGCCGCGCCTTTCGCAAAAACGACAGTACCGTCGGTTGAGCGCAAAGACGCCGGTCGCTTTTTTCACAAGCCATGCCGGAAGCCACGGCGACGCCGCGAGCCGGCAATGTCTAGGCTAGGCCGCGAATTTCGGAGCGCGCCCGCCCACCATGCAGACTTATGATTTCATTATCGTCGGCTCCGGCTCGGCCGGCTCGGTCGTTGCCGACAGGCTGTCGGCTTCCGGCCGTTTCTCCGTGCTGGTGCTAGAGGCCGGCGGAACCGACCAGCGGTTCTACGTCCAGATGCCGCTCGGCTACGGCAAGACCTTCTTCGACCCGGCCGTCAACTGGAACTACAAGACGGAACCGGATCCTGGCCTCGCCGGCAACACCGACCACTGGCCGCGCGGCAAGTTGCTCGGCGGATCGAGCTCGATCAACGCCATGGTCTTCATCCGCGGCGCGCGCGAGGATTTCGACGCCTGGGCCGCCGCCGGCAATCCCGGCTGGAGCTATGACGATCTCCTGCCCTCCTTCAAGGCGATGGAAGACAATGCGGCCGGCGCCGACCGGTGGCGCGGCGTCGGCGGACCGCTGCACGTCACCGACTGCACCAACGCGGTTCACCCGCTGACCAAGCGCTATCTGGCAGCCGGGCAGCAGGCGGGCCTGCCGTTCAATCCGGATTTCAACGGCGCCTCCCAGGAAGGCGTCGGCGTCTACCAGATCACGACCAGGAACGGCCGCCGCATGTCGGCCGCCCGTGCCTTCCTGCGGCCGGCGATGAAACGCGCCAACGTCCGCGTCGAAACCAACGCCCTGGCGACAAAAATCCTATTCGAGGGCAAGCGTGCCGTCGGCGTCGAATATGAGCAGAGTGGCGAGAGGAAGACGGCGCGCGCCGGCCGCGAGGTGATCCTATCGGGCGGCTCGATCAACTCGCCGCAACTGCTGCAGCTGTCCGGCGTCGGTCCCTCGACCTTGCTCGGCAATCTCGGCATCCCGGTCGTCCGCGTAAACGACAATGTCGGCGCCAATCTGCAGGACCATGTCGGCATCAACTACACCTTCAAGGGCAAGCTGCCGACGCTGAACCAGATCCTTAGGCCTTGGTGGGGCAAGCTGCTGGTCGGCATGCAATACATCCTCTTGCGCTCCGGTCCGCTGTCGCTGTCGATGAACAATGCCGGCGGCTTCTTCCGCACCGACTCCTCGATGACGCGGCCGAACATGCAGCTCTATTTCCAGGCCTTCTCGACCGTCATCCCGAAGAGCGGCGAGCGTCCGATCCTGACGCCCGACCCCTGGCCGGGCTTCTCGATCGGCCTGTCCAACTGCCGGCCCTCGAGCCGCGGCGAGATCATGATCCGCTCGAACAATCCGCGCGACTATCCGAGGATCACGCCCAACGCCTATTCGACCAATGCCGATGTTGACGAAATGCTGGCGGCGGTGAAGTTCGTGCGCAGGATCGCCGCGATGCCGGCGATGGCCGAGATCATCGAGGAAGAGGTGCTGCCCGGCCCCTCGATCCGGTCGGACGCCGACCTGATCCAGGATTTCAGGAAGCGCTCGGGCACCGTCTACCACCCGGTCTCGACCTGCCGCATGGGCCCCGATGCGTTGCGCGCCGTCGTCGATCCGCGGCTCAAGGTACACGGGCTGGACGGCTTGCGCGTCATCGACGCTTCGATTTTCCCCGACAACATCACGGGCAACACCAACGCCGCCTCGATCCTGACCGGATGGAAGGGCGCCGAACTGGTTCTGGAGGATCACAAATGAAAATCACCGACGTGAAGACCTGGGTTGTCGGCAACCCGCCGCCCGGCATCGGCGGCAAATATTTCATCTTCGTCAAGCTCACCACCGATGGCGGCGTGGTCGGCTATGGCGAGGCCTATAACGCCACCTTCTCGGCGCATGTCACCGCGAGGATGATCGAGGACATGGCCGAACGCTATCTCGTCGGCCGCGATCCGCACGACATCGAGAATTTCTTCCGCCGCGCCTATTCCTCCGGCTTCACCCAGCGCCCCGACGTCTCCGGCATGGGCTGCTTCTCGGCGCTGGAAATTGCCTGCTGGGACATCGTCGGCAAGGAGGCCGGCAAGCCGGTCTACAAGCTGCTCGGCGGCCAGGTGCATGAGACGCTGCGCTCCTACACCTATCTCTATCCGCACACCGGCAGCGTTCATTCCGAGGACGCGCGCGGCAAGAACGTCTACAACGACCCCGACATGGCCGCCGCCTGCGCGCTGGAATATGTCGAACAGGGCTTCAACGCCGTGAAACTCGACCCGGCCGGACCCTACACCGCCTATGACGGCCACCAGCCGCGCCTCATCGACATCGATCTGTCGGCGCGCATGATCAAGGCGATCCGCGAGGCGGTCGGCACCAGGGCCGATATCCTGTTCGGCACGCATGGCCAGTTCACGGCTTCGGGCGCGCTGCGCATGGCCCGCGCCATCGAGCCCTACGATCCGCTGTGGTTCGAGGAGCCGGTGCCGCCTGATATGCCCGAGGTGATGGCTCAGGTCGCCCGCCAGACCTCGATCCCGATCGCCACCGGCGAGCGGCTGACGACGAAGTTCGAGTTCGCCCGCGTCATCGAGAACCGCGCCGCGACCATCCTGCAGCCGGATCTCGGCCGTTCCGGCGGCATTCTTGAAACCAAGAAGATCGCAGCCATGGCCGAGGCCTACCATATCCAGGTCGCGCCGCACTGCTATTGCGGCCCGATCGTGGGTGCGGCCAACATTCAGCTCGCGGTGACGCTGCCCAATTTCCTCATCCTGGAATCGCTCAAGCAGTGGGACGGCTTCCACGAAAAGCTGCTCAAGAAGAAGATCGAATGGCAGGACGGCAACGTCATCCCCTCGAAGGAGCCGGGCCTCGGCGTCGAGCTCGACGAGGCGGTCTGCGATGCGCATCCCTACAGCGGCAAGGACCTGCATCTGCAGATGATGCAGACGCCGTTGATGCCGTGACCCTCGCTTACGCCTTCATCGGCCTTGGCCATCTTGGCGGCAACCTTGCCGCCAGCCTGCTGCGCAACGGCTTCGCCGTCACCGTCTTCGACCGCGACCCGGCGGCGGTTGAGCGCCTCGTCGCGCTCGGCGCCATTGCGGCGGCGAGCCCGGCCGAAGCCGCTTCTCGCGCCGGCAACGCCATCACCTGCCTGCCTTCGCCGAAGGTCAGCGAAGCGGTGCTCGTCGGCCCCGACGGACTGCTTCAGGGTCTGCCCAAGGGCGGCACCTGGATCGAGATGTCGACCAATGGCCGCGACGAGATCCTGCGGCTGGCGGCCCTCGCCTCGGCCCAGGGCATCGAGACGCTCGAATGCCCGGTCACCGGCGGCGTGCATCTGGCGGCGGTGGGCAGGATCACCGCGCTCGTCGGCGGCGACGCCGCCCTCTACGAACACCATCGGCCGGCGATCGAGGCGATGTGCGCAAAATCCTTCCTGATGGGGCCGGTCGGCTCGGCGGCGGTGATCAAGGTCATCACCAACATGCTGGCCTTCATCCATCTTGTCGCCGCCGGCGAGGCGCTGATGCTGGCCAAGCAGGGCGGCCTCGACCTCGCCCAGGCCTATCATGCCATCGTCGCCTCTTCCGGCAACAGCTTCGTCCATGAGACCGAAAGCCAGCTCGTGCTCAACGGCTCCTACGACATCGGCTTCACCATGGACCTGGCGCTGAAGGACCTCGGCTTCGCGCTCGCAATGGGCAGGGATTTCGGCGCGCCGCTCGATCTGGCATCGCGCGTCAACGCAATCTTCGAGGAGGGCAAGCGCGCCTATGGCGGCGATGCCTGGTCGACGCAAATCGTCAAATTGCTCGAGGATACGGTCGGCACTGAGCTTCGCGCGCCGGGTTTTCCGGCCAGGCTCGAACTATAACCGGCAAGTATTTAGCCAGCTTTCTCAGCCGCTTAGCGCAAATCCTCGAATCAACCTCTCAGCCGCTTGATTCAAAATCTCAGTTCCCGTCAGATATCTTTGGATCGAAGCTCGGGGGGTAGCTGATGTATCTGGCGGTTGTTGTGCTCTTGATGGGCGTCTTTCCCGTCGCCTCCATCCTGATCGAAGCCTTTGGGCTTCACAGCGATGCCGGCCTCTGGTTTCTCATCGGAAAATGGTTCGTCTTCTGGGGCGTTGGCATTCGATTGCTTCTCGCCGGCATAAGGCAGATGGCCAATCCCGCCTTCACCGCCGACAGCATCTTCGGCATCAAGGACAAGGCGGCGGAGACCATCGTGCGCGAACTGGGCTTCGGCAACTTCGCCATCGGCACGCTCGGCGCCCTGTCGCTGCTGAACCGCGAATGGGTCGTGCCGGCGGCCATCGCCGGCGGCCTGTTCTATGGTCTGGCGGGAGCGCTGCACCTGCGCAAAGCCGATCGCAACACCAACGAAACATCGCCATGGTCTCGGACCTGTTCATTTTCCTGGTTCTGCTCCTCTATCTTGCCGCGACGATTTTCAAGTCAGCTTAGTCAGCAACTCATCGCGTTGGCGGAACCAGATATGAAGAGACTGACTTTGCTCGTATGTCTGGCGTTGTGTGGATTTGACAACGCTTCTACGGCTGCGGAAACGCACACAGCCTCATCCGTCCTTCCAAAGGATTTGAGCAAGCTGGAGGGGATGTACTGGTATAATTTCCAGACCGACTTTTTTGACAACGGGAAGACGGAAAAGCACGACGCTACTGACGTCCTGGAATTGGTTCCATACGACAAGGACTCAATGTATTTTCGGGCGTCGCTGCAATTTTCCAACGGTCATTCCTGCTCGATTTCCGGAATAGCTGAACGGGATCAGGGACAGTTTACCTACTATGATACGACCTATGGAAACGGGTGCGTGCTGCATGTCGTCCCGACGCCGACGAGCGTGACTTTGAACGACCCGACAGGCCAGTGCCGGGCAATGAGTTGCGGTGCTAGAGGTGTTTACGGCTACGAGAAATTCTCGCCGAAGCACCGGAAGAAAATCACCTATATGGCCACGCTGACAAACTCCCCTCAATATCAAAAAGCCGTCACGGATTATCAGAGGGTGAAAGCTGCCAAGGCGCACGGTATCGCCCCTCAGTGGGCAAATGCCAAAGCCATGCTTGGAACCTATGCCTTTTGGGGCAATGTGGAGGGCGTCAAACAGGCTCTGATCCAAGGTGCGGATTTCGAATTGAATGATGAGCAAAGATGGGGGCCGGTATCGGGCGCTGGATACAGGCGGGATATAGAAATCACCCAGCTCATGCTTGATCGTGGAATGGATATCAACAAAGTTGAAAAGGGAAAGACCCTGCTCGCCAATGCTTCCTACAATGGCCCGGGGCAGCCGGCCGGCGACCAGCAGTTCGCCTACATAAAATGGCTGCTTGAGAAGGGCGCGAATCCCAACATTCCAGACAGCGCCGGACAAAAGCCTGTCGATATAGCCGTTGGGACACAGGCCGATCAGCGAGTTGTCGAGTTGCTGAAGGCCAATACCAAACACTAGATCGACCGCAACGCGTCAACCTCTCAGCGTCAGCGCGCCGGGCAGGATCTCGAACGTCGCCGGAATCCGGCCCGGCGACTCGCCGTCTATGTCGACCAGCGCGCCGTTCTTCTCCGCATCGCCCAATGGCTCGACCAGCACCTTGCGGCCGCGCAGGATGGTGATCGCCGGATGGTTGCGATGCCGGCCGCCATAGAGCAGGCGGATGTCCCTTATCAGGCCGAGCTTGC
This sequence comes from Mesorhizobium sp. BH1-1-5, assembly GCF_020165615.1. Taxonomy (NCBI): domain Bacteria; kingdom Pseudomonadati; phylum Pseudomonadota; class Alphaproteobacteria; order Hyphomicrobiales; family Phyllobacteriaceae; genus Mesorhizobium; species Mesorhizobium sp. BH1-1-5. Next base: position 133,426 of record NZ_JAIUIM010000013.1, on the reverse strand, counting down.
CGGCGGCGCGCAGGATGACGATGTCGAACTGGCCGTCGGCGAGCTCGGCGTCCGGGGCGATCATCATGCCACCACCGAAGAATTTGCCGTTCGCCACCGCCACCAGCGCCACGCGCGCCTCGACCGGCTCGCCGTCGTCGATGGTGATCCGGACGTCCTGGAAGCGATAGCGGACGAACTCCAGCACGGTGCGCCAGAAGAACAGCGCCTTGGCCGAGACCCTGCCCATGCGCTTGTCGGTATTGACGGCGCGATCCGTCGCGCCGGACAGGCCGAGGCTGGCGATATTGATGAAATGCCGGCTGGCCAGCGCGCCATGGTCGTCGATGTAGCAGATGCGGCCGGCATCGATCTTGCGCCCCTCGGCGTCGGCGATTTTCTTGACCGAGGCGCCTATGCCGCGCGGCAGGCCAAGCCCGCGCGCGAAGTCGATGCCGGTGCCACAAGGCAGGAGCCCAAGCGCGCTTTCGCGGCCACTTTCCTGCCGCGCCTGCAGCAGCCCGTCGGCCACCTCGCTGGCGGTGCCGTCGCCGCCGGCAGCGATCACCAGTTCGCACCCGCTGGCTGCGAGGTCGATCGCCAGCCGCTCGGCATCGCCGCCGGTTTGCGTCTCGCGCAGGTCGAAATCGCCGAAATTCGCCTTGAGCGACGCCGCTGCCTCCGCCCAATGCCGCTTGAGCCTGCCGCCTCCGGCAACCGGATTGAGAACCACCCCGACCTTCAAGCCGACCTCCCCCGAGGCACGTCGCAAATATGCGGCGGCACCCGCGCTGCGACCAAAGTCTTTTGCCGGCATTGAAACGCGGACGGGGCGGCGGGGCAAGGCTCCAACGTCCAGGGTCGCTAAAAAAACGGGCAGGCTGTCTAAGGGGCTCAGCCGAAAGATTCCGAGGCTTTTGCCATTGGTCCCCGATAATCCCGCTATCCACAGGGCTGCCGGCATTCCCCAAACCCCTTACCCGGCGTACGTTAAACCCATCTCAGGCGGCCACTGAACGCCCCAGCCGAAAGGCAAAAGCGCAAGGCGGATTTCCTGAGGCCCGTACGGCCCGGAACGAGAGCAGGCTTGCCTGTTTCAGGGACGGATGCCGAGACCTACGGGTGCCGCGGAAAGCGTGCCAACGCCGACGGCGGACCGATGCTGCCATGAAGGCCGGGAAAAACCTTCGATGGCACGCTGGGCGAAGCCCGCAAGGGTGGAGATCGGCGTGGTCTGGAACGGGAGCTGCCCTCGGGTGGCGACTGGCAGGACCGTCAAAATCAAGGCTGGCCTGGCGCGACGACTTTACGGAAGTTGCTGCCTTAACCGGTTCTGATCTGACAGGGAGGCGCTGGGAGAAATCCCAGCGCCGACTGTCTTTTTGGGGACGACTTCCCGACTGGTTGTCGCGATGCGCTGCCAAGCGGACGAGAGGCGCTTCCCGGGGATCGCCCGCGCCGGTAACCGGTTTCGCGCTTTGTTGCGGAGCCGGGCTGTTCCCCGCGCCAAAATCGGCTAACGTTCGGCGTGACGTGAAGGGGGATACTTCATGCCGCTGAGCCGCAAGCTTGCCATCGCCGGCATCTTCGCCGACCGTGCCGGCCTTTTGCCGATATGCCGACCCCTCGATCCACAGCATGATCCCGAAAAGTGGGAACCGGTTTTCGGGGCAAGATCATGCTCCAGCAAAGAGCTGGATCGTGATGGCGATTCAACGAAACGCCGTCACGATCCGGGCACGGCCTGACATGTTCCTGCTGCGCTGGCTGAGACGGCTCATCAAGACAATTCTCTGGTTGGTCGTTATCGCGGTGCTGATCCCGGTCGTCGGGCTGGCCTACGGCTTTCTCACCACCCCGGCGCTCGACAAGACCCCATTGCCCGGCATCGCCGACGGAGCTCCGCCGGCACAACTCGCCGCGAAGGTCCGGCAAGCGATACCGGACTATCAGTCGCCCGCGCCGTCGACCTGGCTCGCTTATCCGAAATGGGCAACCATCCATGCCGCGCACGACTACGCCGCCTTTGTCGGCAAGGATCAGCCCAGCGGCTTTCCCTATTGGGCCTATGTCGGCCATTACTGGCAGGACTATGCGATGATCATCCGTGTGACGTCTGCTCGTGGCATCGACACCCTCGATTACGTCGCGCCGACGCTCATCGGCACCGGCCTGACGATCGACCACGCCATCCAGTGGGCCTACGAGAACACGGTCGGCCGAGTAACCGAAGCAACCGCCGGCAAGCGCGTCGCGGCCGACATCTACCAGGCCAAGGTCGCCGGCGATTACGCCGGCTTTCTCGACAAGGCGCCCTGGTCCGATTTTCCCTATGCCGAAAAGCGCGCCGGCCTGTTTGCGGTCGAGCCCGCCGCCGGCGACGACTCCATCCGCACCAGCGAACGCAAGCTCGCCTTCGGCCTGGCCGACACAATCAAGCAATGGTGCGCCGATCTCAGCAGATCGGTTTTGGCCAGCGCCGGCGATCCGAGCCCGCCCGACATCCATGTCTGGGCCAAGGGCCCGGTCGGCGAGGCGGCGCGCAACGAGCCGGACACGCTTCTCGAACGCGATCTCGGCGGCGACGGCACCATCTTCGTCACCAGCCGCTCGCAGGCCTTTACCGGGATGATCCCGCGCCTCATCGACAAGGGAATCTCCTTCGTCGAGATCGGCGGCAAGGACGAGATCATGATCACGGTGACCTCGGGCGCGGAGATCGCCGCCCCCGAAGGCGCGCGCATCCTGTTCAGCCAGCCCATCCCGATACCGCCCGACACGCGCCGCACCGCGCTGGCCGTCGCCGTGGCAAGCTGCACTTGGTCCTGCCGGCTCTGGCCAAGGCCGGTGCCAAATTGGAACATGTCTACGCCGACGACTGAGGCATTTCGGTCACAGTCGCCGGCTGAGCAACCTTCGGAAACGTGCCGTCATCCACATTTCACAATGGCGGCCAAATCCCGCCTTGTTCGGCATGGATTGATGCGAGCGGGGTGGGGAGAAATTTCGAAGGGACAAGACCGTGATCAAGACCGCCCTTGTCGCCATGACCATTGTCGGCTGCGACTGCGATGCCAAGCTGTGCGAATATATCGGCGAGACGCCGGCCAAATGGGCGACGGTCGCCGATTGCGAGGCGGCGATGAAGAGCCAGATGCTGCACCAGCGCAACTTCAACTATCCGCTGGTTTCGGGCATCTGCCGCGTCAAGGGCTCGGCCTCTTCCTCCGAGCTTGCCGCGAAAGCCTCCAGGCCGGATCTGACGCCAAAAAACCGCGTTGTCGAAACCATCGCCCCGCTGCCGCCCGAGCTCGACCATCGCCCGAGCGCTCCGGTCGGAGGAACGGTGACCGCCAGCGAGACGGAAGCCGCGAAGCCCGTCGCCTTCGACGGATCGGTGGATGGCGGTCGCGCCGTGATTTACCGTACCAAAACCGGCTATGCCGTGGTCAAGACCGATCTCAGCCGCGCCGCCGGCGCAACGGTCGACGCGGCGAAGCGCTCGGCGAGCTGGCTGGCCGGGTTGACGGGTCTGTAAGCCAATTCAAGGCGCGTCAGATTCAAGTCAGGCCGCCCTCACCTGAATATCGTCCGCCTTACAGCTTGATCTTCAAGGTCTCCCAAAACTTGTCGATCAGCGGCTGTTCCGTGGCGTTGTCCGGATCGCCGATGCGCGTGATGAAGAGCAGTCCCTGATCGGCGGTGCCGAAGCCTACGATCTCGAAATCCGCGCTGTCGGTACGCGTCTTCACGGTCGCCTTGAGCCCCGTTAACGCCTTGCCGTCGGCTAACTTGCGGCTCGTCGGCTGCTGCGTCAGCTGCCCGCCCGCCTGGATCGTTTCCTTGGTCATCTCCTGCAGCATCAGCTGGTTGAGCGAGACGGGGTTCATCTTGTCGTACTTCTGCACCACGACCAGGGTGCCGAGCGCCGATGCCATCAGATACTGGGCGATGCCGTCGCCGAGATCGGTCTTGGTGACCGAATTGGTGCTCGGATGGACGAAAGAGAATGTGCCGCCCGAGAAGGTCGCGAAATCATTGTGCTCGATCCGCACCTTGCTGGTCTTGCCGCCGGGCAAGGTCACCTCGACATCCTCGCCGGGATCGATGTCGACGGTCACGCCGTCGATCGTCAGCTTGAAGGCCTTCGGGTCCTCGGCACGGGCAAGCCCGGTGCAAAGCACGATCGCTGCGAACGCCACTGCCGCAAATCTCAGTCGCATATCCTGTCCTCTCCGCGCAATTGGACGCATTTGGTGGCCTTCGCTTCGGCTGCCGAAGCCATTCCCGCTTATCATGCCCCGATGAAGATCAGCGACGGCGGCGAGCCGCAGTTCGATTGATAATCCCGACATATTACAGGAAGATAGTGGTCTTGACCGGGTTGGGGGATGTCATGACAATTGCCGTTCGTATCGCGCTATGCCTGCTGCTGGCGCTCGCTCCTTCGCATGCTCGGGCGCAAAGCGACGACAAGGCCATGATGATCGCCTCCGACGACGCCGAGATGGCGGCGGCGATCGAAAAGGCGCGATCGAGCCTCGATGAATTCCTGGCTTTGTCCGACACCCCGCCGCCCGGAACCGACAAGTTCAAGCTGAAGGTGATGATCGCCGACGGCAATGCGACGGAGCATTTCTGGGTCATCCCCTTCAAACGGACCGAGACCGGCTTCGTCGGCATATTGGCGAATGAGCCTGAAGTCGTTCAAAACGTCGTCCTCGGCCAGAACATCGAATTCACAAGGGACGATATTTCCGACTGGGGCTACACCAGGAACGGCCATCAGGTCGGCAGCTTCACCGTCTGCGTGATGCTCAAGAAGATGTCGAAGGAAGAGGCCGACTACATGCGTACTCAATACGGCTTCGACTGCTGAGGTCTATCCGCTCACTTCATCCCTCGCGCCGATCTTGCGCACCAGTGCAGCGGTGGCCAGCATCGCGCCAAAATCGGTGATCATTGGCGCGACGTGCATGTTGTAATCGATCGGCTGCGAGATGTCCGGCAGCTCGAAGAAGTTCTTGGACCTCGGCATCAGCAGAAAGCCGTCGCTGCCGCTGAGCGCCAACCGCGCCTGGTCGTAGGGCCATGTCTCGCGCAGCCAGGTCAGCGCCTGCGCCATCCGGCCGGTGACCAGCGGCCGCGCCGCCTCGACATTGTCGGTGCGGAATTCATAGGTGGCATCGAGGTCTTCGACGCCGGAGGACAGCTCCTGCATCTTGCTGGCGAACACGCCACGGAAGAAATGCGCTACCTTGCCGGCCTTGCGCGCCGCCACCAGCGTGCCCGGGAACGGCTCGATGGTCTCGAAGGCGACGATGACGCCCTTGAAAGCGGTCGTCTCGCTTTTGCCGGAGCCCTCCCAGAGCTTCGCCTCGTAGAGCTCGAAGGGAAAATCCTCGTAGCGCCCGGAAATGACGTCGTCGAAACTCTGGCGGCTGAAAGCGGCGACGGTTTCGCGCGGCATCCTGTCGAAGGAGTTCGGCCGCGTGCCATGCTGGTAGCGCACGTCGCGCACGAAGCCGAAGATCATCGGCAGCAGCGTGTCGCGGAACGATTGCTGCAGCCGGGTCGCTGGTCTCAGCGCCTGGAAATAGAGCAGCACCGCGACGACGAGGCCGCCGAGATAGAGAAAGACATGCGGCGTCGAGAACCATTGTTCGTGAGGATCGGCGGCAGCGTTGAACAGCCAGGCGATGAGCACGACGAAGACGACGACGATGCCGACGAACACCGGCACCCGCCAGCGCACCTGTCGCTGGGCCGACGCCCGTTTCGCCTCATAACCCTCGATGCCGCGCCTGATGCCTGCGATCACCGCCTCGCTCGGCATGAAATCCGCTGCTTCCATGGCCACCCCGGCCGCCGCTGAGATGCGGCCATGATAGCGGTTTTTGCGCGAAAGTCGCCTGCGCTCGCTGCGATCTGCAGCTAGGCCGCTGACGTGGGAGAAATCGCTTCCAGCCGGACCGCGACCCTCTGCTTGAGCGCGCCATCCAGAGCCTCGACCGGCACCAGCCGCTCATGGCTGCCTGCCCGCAGCCGCATGAAGAAATGCATCTTGTAGGCGGCGATGGCGCCGCGCGTGGCCGGATCGGCGCTGACATCGACCACGAAAATCGAGCCGACGCGTGCCGGCCATGGCAGCCTTGCAAAGGCAGTGCCGAGAAAATCGCCAAGGCCGTAGGCGATCACGCTGCCGCCGATCCGCCCGATTGGCTGCACGACATGGGCATGATGCCCGACGACCAGCCGGGCGCCCTGATCCGCCAGCCGCCCTGCCAGCGCCCGCGTCGCCGGCCGCGGAAAATGCCGGAACTCCCAGTCCCAGTGCGGCAGGGCGCAGGCGAGATCGATGCCGGAAACGGCGTCGCGCGGCCATTCGGCGGCACGCATCGAGATGCGCGCCTCGAACGACACGGCGTTCGTGTTGCGCCAGAGTGTGAAAGCCGCGAAGCCGATCGTCAGCGGTCCGGCTGAATGGCGCTGGACCGGTCCGCCGGCAACCGTGCCGATGGTTCGGATCCCGAGCCGGCTCAGCGCCGCGAGCGTTTCCTCGAAACCGGCTATGCCCTGATCGAGCATATGGTTGTTGGCCAAGGACAGCACCAGCCTGTCGCGCTCAATGCCGGCCGTTGCCAGCGCATCGGCCAGGAAACGCTCGCTCATCGCATGATGCGTGCCGAGCCACGTGCCGGCCACCGCATGTGGGCGTTCGACGATCGGGCTTTCGCAATTGCCGACCACGAGGTCGGCGGATGAAAGCAGCGCCGCGATCGCCGGATCGCATTCCGGCGCATCGCGATTGGCGACCGCCGAAATGTCGCCGACGAAGGCCAGCCGCACCTTTCGCATGGGCTGCGGATCGAGCAAATTCGCCGCCGGCGCCGCCAAACCGCTCCTGTCGCCGGCAAGCGACGGTCTCAGCAGGCGCGGCAGCCACGACAGTTTGTAGGCAAGCGGATAGTTCGACACGGGTCCATCCATTTTCGCCCTGTGTAGACTGTCTGACGGGCCGGTTGAAGCGGTCACCGGCGATCCTGCGACGGGCTCTCGGGCTGATCGAAATACGTGTATGCTCGCGTATCATGCGGTGGAGGGCGACGACGATGCGTAGAGCGATCCTTGCAGCAGCCCTGTTTGCATTCCTGCCGGCGTCGTTTGCCTGGGCGGAGATGCCGGACGCGGCTAAGTCCATGTTCGAGGCGAAGAGCGTGGCCGACCGGAACACGGCGCTGTCTACCTTGGAGGCGGCAGCTGCCAAGGACCCGGCCTCGGCCTATGCGGCAGGCGCCGGCGAATTCTTCACCGCGCTCGAGTTCCTCGCCAGCGGCCTGCATCGCCACGGTTTCGAGAGCCCGAAATCCTTCATGCTGCCGCTGATGCAGCTGCCCGTGCCCGACAATCCCAACCCGCAGCCGCTGACCTACGAAGAATTCCGCGCCATACTGGTCACTTTCCGTGACCGGCTCGAAAAGTCGGCCGCCACGCTCGGCTCCGTGCCAAAAGATACCGATATCGGTATGGTGGTCGATCTCACCCGTGTCGGCATCGACCTCAACGAGGATGGCACGCTCGCTCCCGACGAAAGCATCGCGGCCATCATGGCGTCGCTCTCACGCGGCAGCATCGACACGGGCAATGCCGCGCCTTCGCTTATCTTCCGCTTCGACCGCGCCGACGGGTTTTGGCTGCAAGGCTACGCCGAGTTCCTGATGGCGCAGGCCGATTTCTGGTTGGCGCATGATTTCCGCAATGCCTTCGACGGCTCTTTCCACATGCTGTTCCCGCGTGCCAAACTGCCGCTGCAGGACGCGCTGGTGCCGCTGGACGGTGGCATGAGCGGCAACATGTTCGCCTCGGAATGGCGCTTTGCGGACTTCATTTCGCTGGTGCATCTCGTCAACTGGCCGGTGATCGAGCCGGAACGCCGGCAAGCCGCGCGACGCCACCTGCTGGAGATGATCCGGCTGTCGCGCGAGGACTGGAAATCGATCCTGGCCGAGACCGACAATGACCGCGAATGGCTGCCGGGACCGCAGCAGAAGGGCGTCAACCCGCTGACCGGCCTCGAGGTCGGCGCGGAGCAGGTGCAGGCCTGGCTCGCCACGCTGACGGTGGCTGAGGACCTTCTCGAAGGTCGCGTGCTGCTGCCGCATTTCCGCATCGCCGGCAAGGGCATCAACATGAAGCGCTTCTTCGACGAGCCGAAACCTTTCGACCTCGTCCTGTCGATCACCGGCCCCGGCATCGCGCCCTATCTCGAAAGCGGCAAGATCCTCACCAGCGAGGATTTCGACCAGATCCAGCGCGAGTTCGGCGGCGCCGGATTCTTGACGTTTGCGCTATGGTTCAATTGAGGGTCGCAAGTCTTGGATTCCTCGCCCCCCATGAAATGGGGGAGAGGTGGCTCGGCGAAGCCGAGACGGAGAGGGGAGCGCCGGTTCGGGCGGCGAAAGCGCCTCGAAGAGAAGGGCTTGCGCCTTATGAAGCCCCCTCTCCGTCCGCTTCGCGGACACCTCTCCCCCGCCCCTGGCGGGGATGAGGAACCGAACCTTCGAGGTTGGCGCCAACCCATAGCTATTGTCAGAAAATAGCCCCCTGATAGAGCACCGCCTCCGCTTCTTCCGGCGCGAAACGCCGCGCCAGCGTGCGAAACGCGCTGTGGACGCCGTCGCGGTCTAGGTTGCAGCTTCTGAGGTGGCGGACGGCCAGGGTCGGATCAAATTCGGTGCGCCCGTGCAGGACCCGCTGATTGTCGAAGACCAGCACCTCGCCGGGCTGCAGCTGGTGCTGGAACTGGTTCGCCGGATCGCGGATCAGCCGCGTCAGCTCGGCAAGCGCTTCGATCAGCCCGTCAATCTCATCGACGGCACCTGTCTGCGGCGCCAGGCAACGGTCGTTGAAGCGCATGCCGGTGACAGCGCCGGTCGCGTCAAGGCTGATGACATGCGCCTCGGCGCTGAAGAACACGTCGCCGGCATGCTCGCGATGGAAAGTGACGCCATGACGGGTCAGCAGGTCGAAGAGTTCCGGCGTGTTTTTGCGCATTCGCTCGGCCACCTGGAAACCATCGACCATCAGCGAGGTGCCGCCGCTGCCGGCGCCGGTCCTGATGGCATGGAAGAAGATGAAGCCCGGCGGCGAATAGCGGAACGGCTCGTCGGTGTGCGGGATCTGCGCCCGCGCCGTCTCGCCGGCCACCCGCGCGTCGGGCCGTGAGACGAGGTCGAAGACCTTGCCGTAGCTGGTCTCGCGTACCGGACCGTAGCGGCCGGCGACGCGCAGCGTCGCCTCGGGCTCGGCCGGAACGCCGGTCAGCATCGCAATGCCGTGGTCGCGCAAGGCGCGCAGCGATCGAAAAAGCGTCTCGTCGTCCTCGACCACGGCCTCGAAGGCGAAGCGGCCGAGCCGGCTGGCGAGATCGCTATTCCACAGTTCCGGCTGAAAGCGTGGCGCGCCGAAATCGCCGGGCCGCCCGGCATGGACAGCCAGAAAGCCCGCCGCGAAGCGCGAGGCATGACCGTCCTGCCAGATCACATCCATTGTCCCGCCGGACGAGATTTCGATCGACATTGCCCGGATATCGGCGGGAACGTCCGCGGGCGTCAGCCAGCGTTTCCCGGAAGCGGTGTCGCCGCATGTCTCGCACTCACAGGCAAGCCGCAGCCAGCGCATCGACAGCCGGCCGGCGCTGCCGTCATCGAATTCGACCGCGATGCGTGTTCCTTCGTTGCGAATCGCTCGCAAGGAGGGCTGTGCCTCAAGGGCCCGGCCGACGGAGGCTGACCGTGTCTGTATATCGAGCATGGCAAAGCCCTCCTTGGATTGAACTGACCTCAACAAAATTAGGTCTATGGCGGCTGTGTTTGCAAACGAGTTTGCTTTCGCGAATTTTGAGGTAAGCTCAATCCATGACGCTTCTTCGCGACCTCCCTTTGTCGGCTTTGCGGGCGCTGGCCGCCGCCGCGCGGACCGGCAGTCTCACGCGCGCCGCCGACGAGCTCGGCGTCACGCCGGGCGCCGTCGGCCATCAGTTGCGGCAGCTGGAGGACCGGCTTGGCGTCAAGCTGGTCAGCCGCGAAGGCAACGGCATCGCGCTCACGCGCATTGCCGAGGCGGCGTTGCCCGACATCGACCGCGGCTTCGACGCGCTGGCCTCCGGGCTTAGGCGGCTGCGTTTCGAGCGCCGTGCCGATACCTTCACCATCGCAGCCGATCCTTCTTTCTCTTCGCTTTGGCTGGCGCCACGCCTCGACAGGGTCCGTGCGGCGCTCGGCAGGCTGGACGTGCGCATCGTCCTGTCGATCACGCTGGACTCGATGCTGGAGGAAGGCATCGACCTCGCCATCAGCTACCGGAAGAGTTCGGCCAGGGATCTGGCATCGGCCGACCTCTTCACCGAAAGGGTAATCCCGGCCTGCGCCCCTGCGTTGATCGGAAGCCGCTCCGACCGGGACGGCGCCGGGAAGCTCGACCGCCTGCCCCTCCTCCATATCGACCAGACCATGGGCGACGACGTCTATCCCACATGGGGAAACTGGTTCACTGCTGCCGGCCGCCAGCGCAAGAACATCGACCACGGATCGCGCTTCCCCTTGACCGTGCTGGCCGCGCAGGCCGCGATTTCCGGCATGGGCGCGTTGCTTGCCAGCGAACTGGTGCTACGGGAGCATTTCCGCTCCGGTCAGCTCATCGAGATTGCCCGCGAGGTTCCGGCATTGACCATCAGGCGTCGTCTGGTCTGGCCGGTGGATGGACCGAAGGCCCGTCATGCCGCCGCCGTCGCCGCGGCGCTTGCCGCGACCGCAATCGCGGAGGCGGACGGTCCCTGGCCCACCAAGTCATGACGCCTCTCCTGACAGCCTTCTGTCAGCAGCGTCCGCGCCCGGTCGGCGCCCATTCACTCGGCTCTTTCCATTTTGGCCGAGTCCTCCCATATTCGGGTCATGGCCAAACATCCTGGCAAGAAGACGCCTTCGCAAGACGGCGCGCCGAAGCGGCGCAGTCCGCTGACCGAATTCCTCGACGCCGCCGAGCCGTTGAAGCCCGGTGGCTTTGCCGAGGCGCCGCAGGCCGAGTTTTCCGGCGCGCCGCTGACCGGCTCGATTGCCGATTGGGCCGGACAGATCGAGCGCGAGGCGGAAAAGCAGCCGAAGGCGAAGACGCCGAAGAAGATCCCCGAGCGCTCGTCCGCGCCGGGGCGCACGGCGCGCGGCACCTCGATGGGCGGCGCGGCGTCGGCCCGCGAACGCACGGCGGCGGGCCTCAACCCGGTCGCCGGTCTCGACATCTCGCTCGAAGACGCCGAGACCATGACCTCCAGTGGCGTTACCGCTACGGTCGCGGCGCTGTCGGCGCTGATCGAATCCGGCAATCCGCTACACAAGGACGGCGTGCTGTGGACGCCGCACCGCCCTGCCCGCCCCGACAAATCCGAAGGCGGCATCGCCATCAAGATGGTCTCGGATTTCGAGCCCGCCGGCGACCAGCCGACCGCCATCAAGGATCTGGTCGAGGGCGTCGACAACAATGACCGCACCCAGGTGCTGCTTGGCGTCACCGGCTCGGGCAAGACCTTCACCATGGCCAAGGTGATCGAGGAGACGCAGCGCCCTGCCTTGATCCTGGCGCCCAACAAGACACTGGCCGCGCAGCTCTATGCCGAGTTCAAGAAATTCTTCCCCGACAATGCGGTGGAGTATTTCGTCTCCTACTACGACTACTACCAGCCTGAAGCCTACGTCCCGCGCACCGATACTTTCATCGAGAAGGAATCCTCGATCAACGAGCAGATCGACCGCATGCGCCATTCGGCGACGCGCTCGCTGCTCGAGCGTGACGACGTCATCATCGTCGCCTCGGTCTCCTGCATATACGGTATCGGCTCGGTCGAGACCTACACGGCGATGACCTTCCAGATGCAGGTCGGCGACCGGCTCGATCAGCGTTCCCTGCTCGCCGACCTCGTCGCCCAGCAATATAAGCGCCAGGACATCAACTTCGTGCGCGGCTCTTTTCGCGTGCGCGGGGACACCATCGAGATCTTTCCGGCCCACCTGGAAGACCGCGCCTGGCGCATCTCGATGTTCGGCGACGAGATCGAGCAGATCACCGAATTCGATCCGCTGACAGGCCAGAAGACCGGCGAGCTGAAAAGCGTCAAGATCTACGCCAACTCGCACTATGTGACGCCGCGCCCGACCTTGAATCAAGCCATCAAGTCGATCAAGGAAGAACTCAAGCAGCGCCTGCAAGAGCTTGAAAAAGCTGGCCGTCTTCTGGAAGCGCAGCGCCTGGAGCAGCGCACGCGCTTCGACCTGGAGATGCTGGAGGCGACCGGTTCCTGTGCCGGCATCGAGAACTATTCGCGCTATCTCACCGGCCGCCAGCCGGGCGATCCGCCGCCGACGCTGTTCGAATACATCCCCGACAACGCGCTGGTCTTCGTCGATGAAAGCCACGTCACCGTGCCGCAGATCGGCGGCATGTATCGCGGCGACTTCCGTCGCAAGGCGACGCTGGCGGAATACGGCTTCCGTCTGCCCTCCTGCATGGACAACCGGCCGCTGCGCTTCGAGGAATGGGACGCCATGCGTCCGCTTTCGGTCGCAGTTTCGGCGACGCCGGGCGGCTGGGAGATGGAGCAGTCCGGCGGCGTTTTCGCCGAGCAGGTCATCCGCCCGACCGGCCTGATCGATCCGCCGGTCGAAGTGCGTCCGGCCAAGAGCCAGGTCGACGATGTCGTCGGCGAGATCCGCGACACCACCCGTGCCGGCTATCGCACGCTGGTGACGGTGCTGACCAAGCGCATGGCCGAGGACCTCACCGAATATCTGCATGAGAACGGCATCCGCGTCCGCTACATGCATTCCGACATCGATACGCTGGAGCGCATCGAGATCCTGCGTGACCTGCGCCTCGGCGCCTTCGACGTGCTGGTCGGCATCAACCTGTTGCGCGAGGGCCTCGACATTCCCGAATGCGGCTTCGTGGCCGTCCTCGACGCCGACAAGGAAGGTTTCCTGCGTTCGGAAACCTCGCTGATCCAGACCATCGGCCGCGCCGCCCGCAACGTCGACGGCAAGGTCATCCTCTATGCCGACCAGATCACCGGCTCGATGGAGCGGGCGATGGCTGAGACCAACCGCCGCCGCGAGAAGCAGATGGAATGGAACACCGCCAACGGCATCACGCCGGAATCGGTCAAGTCGCGCATCGCCGACATCCTCGACTCGGTCTACGAGAAGGACCATGTCCGCGCCGACATCTCGCAGTTCACCGACGATGCCGGCGCAATGATCGGCAACAATCTGAAAACCCATCTCGAGGCGCTGGACAAGCAGATGCGCGATGCCGCCGCCAATCTCGATTTCGAGAAAGCCGCGCGTGTCCGCGACGAGATCAAGCGGCTGCGCGAGATGGAGCTTGCCATCTCCGACGACCCGCTGGCGCGCGAGGTGGAAGGCCAGAGTCCAGCCTCGGGCCGCGAGAAGGGCAAGCACAACAAGGGCGTGGCCAAGCATCGTACGGCCGAGGAACAGGAACGCTTCCGCAAGCTCGACGAAGCCCGTGCCGCCGAGGAGGCGGCAAAGGCTGCCCGGCCCAACCTCTTCCGCAAGCCGCATCTCGACGAGATGGGCGCCGACGGCGCCGTGCCGGTGAAGAAGCCGCTCTTCGCCAAGCCGTCGATCGACGACATGGGTCCCGGCACCGACATGACGACGCCGGCGGGTGCCGTGTCGCGCTCGCTGTTCAAGAAGCAGTCGGCGGCGGAAGCGCATGGGTCAGACTTCGGCATTCCGGGCGACCGCACCAAGCCCCTCTTCCGCAAGAACTCGCTCGACGAGATGACGGTACGGCGGACGGAAAAGCCGGTTGAAGGCAAGAAGCCGTCAAAGCCCCAGCCAGTCTCACCGGAGGCGAATGCCAGCAGAACCGAAGCGCGCGACGACAAACCGGTTGTCCGCCAACGCTCCGGCATCGGCTCCTACGAGGACCCGGCCGACGAGCGTCGCCAGAAACGCCGGACGAGCAAGACCGGGCGGCCGGGGCAGTAGCGCCTTTTCCTTCTCCCCTTGTAGGAGAAGGTGGATCGGCGCGCAGCGCCGAGACGGATAAGGGGTGTTCCAGCGGAGTGAGACGTTGGCTTTCCCTGGAACACCCCTCATCCGTCGCCTTCGGCGACACCTTCTCCCACGCTCCCACGAGGGGAGAAGGTAAAGGTCCACTTGCCACCACTTCTCCCCCGGTGTACCCAATCCCCAACTCGAACATCCTGAAGGAGGGCTGCGTGAACTACTACCACCATCGTCCGCGTGGCCCGATTTGTGCCCTGCGAGCTTGCTTGCAGGGCTGACTAAAACGGTCCGGGTTTTCCCGCTTCGATTTTTGGTCTGCCCTTCGTGGTGCTGTTGAGCCTGGCCTGATGGCCTGCCGGCGCACCGTCAAAGTGCATTGAGCCGGATTTTCCGGACTGACCAGAGAAATCGACATGGCCTTGATCAGCCTCAAATCCCTCGGCGTAACCATGAGTGCGCCGCTGTTTTCCAAACTTGACCTCACCATCGGCGCCGGCGACCGGCTCGGCATCGTCGCGGCCAATGGCCGTGGCAAATCCACGCTTCTCAAATGCCTGGCCGGCCAATTCGAACCGACCGCCGGCGACATCACCCGTTCGCGCGGCCTGCGCGTCGGCCATGTCGAGCAATCCGTCCCCGACGCATTGTTCGACCGCGGCTTCCATGACGTCGTCGCCGAGGCCTTGCCGGCCGATCAGCGCGACAGCGAGTCGTGGCGCGTCGACGTCGTGCTGGATTCGCTCGAAGTGCCGGAAGACATGCGCGGCCGGCCGATGCGCGCGCTGAGCGGCGGCTGGCAGCGGCTGGCCCTGATCGCCCGCGCCTGGGTCACCGATCCGAACGTGCTCCTGCTCGACGAGCCGACCAACCATCTCGACCTCGCCAGGATCAGCCAGCTGGAAACATGGCTCAACGCGCTGCCGCGCGAGGTGCCGGTGATCATCGCCAGCCACGACCGCGCCTTCCTCGACGCCACCACCAACCGCACGCTGTTCCTGCGTCCCGAAGACTCGCCGGTGTTCGCGCTACCCTATTCCCGCGCCAGGCAGGCGCTCGACGAGCTCGATGCCTCCACAGCGCGCAAGTTCGAGCGCGACATGAAGATCGCCCAACAGCTGCGCAAGCAGGCCGCCAAGCTGAACAATATCGGCATCAACTCCGGCAGCGACCTTCTGACGGTGAAAACCAAGCAGCTCAAGGGGCGGGCGGAACAGCTGGAGGATGCCGCCGTGCAAGCGCATCGCGAGCGCTCGGCCGGCGCGATCAAGCTGGCGAACCGCGGCACTCACGCCAAGGTGCTGATCACGCTCGAGGACGCGGCGGTCGAGACGCCTGACGGCACGCTGCTGTTCAGGACCGGCAAGCACCACATCTGCCAGGGCGATCGCATCGTGCTGCTTGGCCGCAACGGCGTCGGCAAGACGCGCTTCATCGCCATGATCCGCGACGCCATCGCCGAGCCGGGTTCGGTTGCGAACATCAAGGTGACGCCGTCGACCGTGCTCGGCTACGGCGACCAGGCGCTGTCTGGCATCGATGGCGACGACACCCCGCTGGCGATGGTCTCGCGCCGCTTCGAGATCGGCGAGCAACGCGCCCGTTCGCTGCTCGCCGGCGCTGGCGTCGCGATCGAAATGCAGGAGCGGAAGATCGGCGTGCTCTCCGGCGGACAGAAGTCCAGGCTGATGATGCTGGTGCTCAGGCTCATCCATCCCAATTTCTATCTGCTCGACGAGCCGACCAACCATCTCGACATCGACGGCCAGGAAGCATTGGAGGACGAGCTGCTGAAGCATCAGGCGAGCTGCCTGCTTGCCTCGCACGACCGCTCCTTCATCCGCGCGGTCGGCAACCGCTTCTGGCTGATCGACAGGCGGCGGCTGACCGGGGTCGACGACCCGGAAGCGTTCTTCCGCTCGGTCGCCGAAACGCCGAATTGAGCGATGATGCATCTGCTGGGCCGGCATTCAAAGCAATGCCGGCCCGGCATACTTTTCCATCTGCTAAAAAAGGAGCATCTTTAATTGCTCAGCCATGGAGGGAACGGGCCATGCGTGCAGTGGACATCATCAGCAATCTCTACCAGGCCTATGCGGACCGCGACATCGAGGGCGCCTTGGCGCAGTGCGCCGAGGATGTCGTGTTCCGATGGATTGCCGATCCGCGGCAATCGCGTCATGCCGGCACCGCGCACGGCAAGCAGGAATTCCTCACCAAGCTGCTGGCGCTCGACGACGACTTCGAATACCGGCACTTCGTCCCGGTCGAGATCGTCGACGGCGGCGAAAAGGTCGCGGCACAGGTCGAGATCCACATGACGCGCCGCGCCACCGGCGAGGAGTTCATCATGCGCACCGCCAATTTCTGGACGGTCCGCGACGGCGAGATCATTGAGATGGTGGAATATTACGACACCGCGCTGGCCGCGTCGGTGTTCTGAAAAAAGATTGGGGCGATCTGTCGGATCGCCTGTTGCCGCCCCGTCCTTGGGATGCCGACACGATGATGCCGGCATCAACCAGGGAGAACCAACATGTCGGTATTGTCATCCATCGGCCGTCTTGCCAACCGGTATGCCCAGGCGCGCGCCCGTCACCGCAGCGAGCGCGTCCTGCTTTCGCTGCCTGCCGAGCTGCGCAAGGACATCGGCTTCCCGGAGATTTTCGAAACGCGCGAAAGCCGCCGCGCCGCCACCTTTTCGGCAAAGGTCATATAACGCGGCATATCCAATGCGATCGTTCGCCGGTCGCCCGGGCTGCCGGGAATCGGCCCTTTAAGAAATTTTCGGGAGGCATGTAGGATCGCCGCCGGTTCGTCCGTCCTTGGGTGGCAAACCAGATCAGACCCCGTGAAGAGGAACACGAGAATGAACGACCAGACCCCGCCCCGCGCCAAGGTCCTTGGCGGATTGACCCCCTATCTGCAGGTCGACGGCGCCATCAAGGCCGCCGAATTCTACAAGAAGGCTTTCGGCGCGGAGGAGGTGTTCGCCTATCCGCCGGACGACCAGGGCCGCACCATGCACATCCATCTCTATGTCAACGGCTCGACGCTGATGCTGGGGGACGCCTACCCCGAACACGGCCATCCGCATCAGACAGCGCAGGGCTATACGCTGCAGCTCCATCTCGGCAGCGACGATATCGATGCCTGGTGGAAGCGCGCGGTCGATGCCGGCTGCGAAGTCGTCACCCCGCTGCAGGTGATGTTCTGGGGCGACCGCTGGGGCCAGGTGAAAGACCCCTTCGGCGTCGCCTGGGCGATGAATGCGCCGGTGAAGTGAGACTGTCTACCTCTCCCCTGTGGGAGAGGTCGGATTGCCCCGAATTGCCCTTCGCAATTCGGTTGGCAATCCGGGTGAGGGGTAAGCTTGGCGCCAAGCTGGAGCGCCCTCATCCGTCTCGGCGCTGCGCGCCGATCCACCTTCTCCCACAGGGGGAGAAGGCAAAGCCGCGCCCAACCAAGGAGTTTCATCATGTCCTATGTCGATGGTTTCGTGCTTGCCGTGCCGAAGGCAAATCTCGATGCGTATAAGAAGCTAGCCGAGAATGGCGGCGCCGTGTGGATGGAGCACGGCGCGCTCTCCTATGTCGAATGCATCGGCGACGATGTGCCCTATGGCGAGCTGACCTCGTTCCCGCGCGCCGTGCAGGCCAAGGACGACGAGGTCGTTATCTTCGCCTGGGTCGTCTACGAGTCCAAACAGAGCCGCGATGCGGTGATGGCCAAGGTGATGGCCGACGAGCGCCTCAAGATGGACTGGTCCGCCATGCCGTTCGACGGTAAGCGCATGATCTTCGGCGGCTTCCAGCCGTTCGTCGAGCTTTAAGGCATGTCTCCCGAAAGTGGGAACCGGTTTCGGGACGAAGACATGCATAAAATCAAGAGCCTAAAGCGCGTGGAGCGAATCTGAAGGATCGCGACGCGCTTTAGGCGGGTGCCGGCGCCGAAACTCGTCTTCATTTCTCAAGATAGGACCGATGTATGCGCAAGCTGATCGTATTCAACAGCATATCGCTCGACGGCTATTTTACCGACGGGCACGGCGCCATGGACTGGGCGCACAGCCAGGATCCGGAATGGAACGCTTTCGTGGCCGACAATGCCAAGGGCGGAGGCATGCTGGTGCTCGGCCGCGTTACCTACGATCTGATGATCCAGTTCTGGCCGACGCCGCTGGCCGCGCAGATCGCACCGGTGGTGGCAGAACGCATGAACGCCATGCCCAAGGTCGTGTTTTCCCGAACGCTCGACACGGCGAGTTGGAACAACACCGAGTTGGTCAAAAGCGGGGCGGTGGCGAAGCTTCGACACCTGAAGGAGCAGCCGGGCAATCACATGACGATCCTGGGAAGCGGCAATCTCGTCGCTCAATTGGCCGAGGAGAACCTGATCGACGAATACCAGTTCGTCATCGTTCCGGTCATGCTTGGCGCCGGCAGGACGATGTTCGAAGGCATCGGCAACCGGCTCAATGTGAAGTTGGCCCGGTCACAGGCCTTCGGCAACGGCAACGTCTTCCTGCGCTATGAGCAGAAGGCGCGGGCCGCCTGATGCATCCAAAGGGTCAGGACGACGTTTCAACCGACGTCATCCTGATCCGGGACGCAACATCGGTCTGGCTGTTCAGTCCAGCTTGTCGAGCAGCGGCTTCAGCCGGTCCCCATACCGCTTCCACAGATCGACCGAGCCCTGGTACATCGGCTGGCGCACCTGCGCCGCCGAGGCGGTGCGAACCGGCCGGTCCGTCTCGTGGAACGACAGCACCTTGTCGTCCCAGGGCAGGCCGAGATACGCCATCAGCGCCCGCGTCTGCCCTTCCTGGTCGGCGACGAAATCCTCGTAGCGCACATCGTGCACGACGCCCGGCAGCACCTTGTGCCAATGCGCCATGATGTCGGTGTAGAGGTTGTGGAAATCGGCGAGCTCGCCGAGATCATAGCCATAGCGATGGCTGTCGCCGCGGAAATGCACCTTGAAGATCGACAGGCATGTCGCCGCGGCGTCGCGCGCGCAATGGACGATCTTGGCCTTCGGCAGCATCATGTGCAGGAAGCCGACCAGAAGGAAGTTGCCCGGCATCTTGTCGGTGACATGGCGATAGCCCGGATAGCGGCTATGCAGCATGTCGAGATAGGCCTGGCCGGCTTCGGCGAACGCCTTGTCGGGCATGTCGGCGATGCCGGCGGGGAAGCCGCCCGGCATGTTCATCGGAAACTGCTTGCCGACGGCCGTCTTCAGGATGTTCAACTCGCCGGCGCCAAGGACCTGCGGATGGCTGGCGATGATCTGCTCGACCAGCGTGGTGCCGGAACGCGGCATGCCGACGACGAAGATCGGCGTGTCGTCGGAAATGCCGCTTGGCTTGTGCTTCTCGAAGAAGGCCGTGTCGAAGGCCGCCTTCATCGCCTCGAATTCGCCGCGCGTGCGCGCAGTATCGTAGCCGATGCCCTTGCGGCGGATGGCATTGCCCTCGGCGAAATAGTCGAAGGCGCGGCCATAATCCTTGAGATCGTCATTGACCTTGCCCAGGCCGAAGGAGAGCTGCATGCGCGCCAGGCTGCCCTGCGGTGCCTTGGCGTGCTCGGCCTCCATGCCGGCAAGCTCCTTGTCGCGCTCGGTCTGGCGCTTGACCTGCGTGAGCAGCAGCCAGGCCCTGGCCATGTTGGGGGCGACAGCCAATGCCTGGCGGGCGAAATCGGCCGCTTCGTCGAGCTTGCCCTTCTCCATCATCGCGACGCCCAGCCCGTAGAGAAGCTCGGCGTCCTTCGGCCGGATCGACAGCGCCTCGCGGAACAGCTTGATCGCCTCGTCCAGGCGCCCGGCTTCCTGCAGGGTCTCGGCAAGGCCGATGCGCGCGCGGACATGGAACGGGTTCCGGCCGATCGTGCCGCGATAGATCTCCTCGGCCGCGTCGAACTGCCCAAGCTGCGTCAGCGACGAACCGAGATTGTCGCGCGCGGCCAGTTGGTCGGGCCGGATATCCACCGCGCCGCGGAAGAAATCGATCGCGGCGGGGACGCGCCCGAGGTCGCGCATGACCGTGCCCATATTGTTGAGGAAGTCGGCATTCTCCGGCTGCAGCGTCACCGACTGCTCGAGGAGATCGAGCCCTTCCTCGCTCCTGCCGGTCTGGTGCAGCAGCAATCCGAGGAAATGCAGCGCGGCGGCATGGTTCGGCTGCTGGCCCAGAACCTGCCGGTAGAGCGCCTCGGCCTCCTGGCGGCGCCCCGCCTGATGCAGCTGCAGCGCCTTTTGCACATACGGGTCGAGCGGGCTGGCCGAGCCACCTGGCCTGCCGCCGGCGTTTGCCGCTCTTCTGTGATCTTTGCTAATGGGAAACCTGCCGTATTCGTTGGTCCGCCGGACCTAAGCCATGCGGGCAAGAGATTCAAGACAAAGCGTCAGCGCGCGTCGCGGTATCCATCTGCGCAGATGGATACCGCCGCCTTTCAGCAGGGCCCGTCGCCGACGATGCGATAGTCTGCCGCGCGCGCCTCGCACGCGTTCGGGAAGGTCCGCACTTGCCCATGGCGCCTGGCGCAGACCGGAGCGTATTCGCGCGTGCAGAAGGCTTGGTCTCCACCGCCACCGTCGCCACCGTCGCGGCAAGGGCCGTCGCGCACGATGCGGTAGCCTTCCCTTTCGGCCAGGCAGGCATTGGCGAAGGTCTGGCGGTCGCCGCCGCGCCGGGCGCAGACCGGTTCGTATTGCATGGTGCAGAGCTGCGGATGCGGCCGGGGCGGCCGCGGGCGCGGACCATCGTCGACGACGACGGTACAGGCCGCCAGCAGCGCGGACAGCATGAAAATGACAACGCCCTGCCGTGACACCGCAAGAAACCGCATATGCCCCTCCTCCATCCCGGCGCGTGATGCCGGCTCGCGATATCCTCGCATCCTGCGTGGTAAACGCAACCACCGTTTGCGGAGCCGCGGAACCCGTCGTCGCCGCCCTCATACTGGCCTATGCTTGGCCCGCCTCTGGCCGATGACCCGCGGTGGCACGGGGTCTATCGAGGCCCCAGCGTTGGACGCGCCGCGGGCCGCCCGCGAGCGTCATATTGCAACCATCACGTTTCCGTGTAATAAAAGCCATGTTCGGGCATTTGCGACCCGGAGAGCGGCACGTTTTGGACGACCTTTCCCCGACAAGTGTGAATCTCTGACAGCCCCGTTTTTCGGCGGGGGGTTTGACCATGCGCAAATGCATGACCGCCGAAGCAACCACCGGGATTTGCCCAAGGCGCGAGGCAGCGGGCGAACCACCAAGACTGACACGGGTGAAGGAGTTTTCCCCAATGGCCCAGACCGGTACCGTAAAGTTCTTCAATGCCACCAAAGGCTTCGGCTTCATCACGCCGGATGGCGGCGCCAAGGACGTGTTCGTCCATATTTCCGCGATCGAGGCCTCTGGCCTGCGCACGCTGGTCGACGGCCAGAAGGTCACCTTCGACGTCGAGCCGGACCGCATGGGCAAAGGCCCGAAGGCGGTCAACCTGCGCGCCGCCTGATCGCCGGGACAGCCCGTCCTTGCGGATGCAATGGGCGGCAGGCTGATGAACCGGCGTCTGGACAGGCCTGAAATTGCGAAGGCGCGACCCTTTCGGTCGCGCCTTTTTTGCGCGCAAATGCATGGATCGGCAGGCGAAAACTTTCTCTTGCCGATAGCGCTAAAATAAAGGACAAATTTCCTCTCGGGCAGTTTGCCGGCCCGAGACTTGACTTGATGGGATCAAAGGAGTTTCCCATGCCGCAGACCGGCACCGTCAAATTCTTCAACCATGCCAAGGGCTTCGGCTTCATCACGCCCGACGATGGCGCGAAGGATGTCTTCGTCCACATTTCGGCTGTGCAGGCGTCGGGCCTTCCCGGTCTCGAGGATGGGCAGAAAGTGACATTCGACACCGAGCCGGACAAACGCGGCAAGGGTCCGAAGGCCGTCAATCTGTCGATCGGCTAAGCCGGCTCACGACGGATCCGACGGAGGGCTTTTCAGGCGGGACTGCTCCCGCCCGGAATGGATTGCGCCCAGGTCCCGAAAAGCCGCCCGCTTCGAAAACCGGCCAGGGCTCGAAAAATCGCCCAGATCCGGAAATCGCCAAAATTCGGAAATCGCCAGTCACGAAAATTCGTTTGCGCCGATTTCCGTTCAGCCTCCGTTCAGCCACGGTCTTCTATTAACCTTTGCTAAAGCCGGTTCGTATCCCCCAAAAAATGCGCGGGCCGGCGCGAAGGAGACCGAAAATGAACCGCTTTCTCAAGACCGCCATCCTGAGCGTTGGCATTGCCGCGACCACCTTGGCCACCTTCTCGGCGGCCAATGCCGACGACTGGCGCTGGCACCATCATCGTGATCGCGGCGGCGACGCCCTTGCCGCCGGCGTGGTCGGCTTGGCGGCAGGCGCCCTGATCGGCAGCGCGCTCAGCAACCCCGGGCCGCGCTATTACGAACCGGCCTATGGTGACGACTATTATGTCGACCGGCCGGTGCGCCGCTACTACGTGCAACAGCCGCGCGTCGTCTATGCCGACCGCTACGCCGAGCCGTGGACCCGTGGCTGGTACGAGTATTGCTCGGACCGCTACCGCTCCTTCAACTCGCGCACCGGCACCTTCACCGGCAATGACGGCGCCCAGCATTTCTGCGTCGCCAATTAATGCATGTCGCCCAGAAGTGTGCTCGGTTCTGGGACAACGACATGCATCAAAACAAAGACTTAAAGCGCGTCGCCTGAATCCGGTTCAGCGCGACGCGCTTTAAGTAAAACCCAGGGTTCCCTGCCCCGGCCAAAAGCGCCGCCTCCAGCGGCGCTTTTCTTTTTGCCGGCAAGGTCAGGTCAGGAAAGGATTGGTCCGCCGCTCGTCGCCAAAACGGCTACCCGGGCCATGGCCGCAGATGAAACCTATGTCGTCGCCAAGCGGCAGAAGCTTGTCCTTGATCGAGGCGATCAGCGCGGCATGGTCGCCGCCAGGCAGATCGGTGCGCCCGACCGAACCGCGGAACAGCACGTCGCCGACATGCGCGAATTTGGCCGCGCGGTTGTAGTAGACGACATGGCCCGGCGCATGCCCAGGGCAATGCAGCACCTCGAATACATGATTGCCGAACGACACCGTTTCGCCTTCGGTGAGGAAGCGGTCCGGCACGCAGTTGCGCACGCCGGCGATGCCGTAGCGCCTGCCCTGGTTCTCGAGATTGTCGAGCAGCATCTTGTCGGCCGCATGCGGACCGACAATGTCGATGCCGAGCGCTTCCTTCAGCTCCATCGCGCCGCCGGCATGGTCGATATGACCATGCGTGATCCAGATCGCGTCGGCGGTGATGGCATTGTCCTTCAGCACCGACAGTATCTTGTCGACATCGCCGCCGGGATCGACGACGACGCCGGTCTTGTCGTCCATATCGAACAAAATGGTGCAGTTTTGCTGGAACGGCGTGACCGGCACGATGCAGGCATTGAGCTGACCCATGGCTTTCCTTCCTCGAGCAATTCCACGAAACGCGGGCCACCGTCAGGCTCGGGTCTTCGCCGTAGCCCCCGTCCGGAATTGCGCCAAAAGAGATGGAGCGGTTTGCCGTCTCTGTGCAACGGTGAACCACTCCAAGTGTCGCCCTGATGTAGAGGCCATGGCCAGCCGCGTCCACCATCGGCGCCGCCTCTCTAAAAGAAATGGGCGGCCGAAGCCGCCCATGCCGAGGCCCGAGGGGATAATCCGGGGCCTATTTCTTCATGGCGCCCATGACCGCGCCGATGATGGCGGTCAGGATGGCGCCGCCGCCGGCGCCGCCGACGATATTCTGAATGTTCAGCGCGCTGCCCACCCCACCGGCCGCCGCCGCGGCCGCTGCCGGATCGACCGCGCCGCCGCCAAGCAGGCTGCCCAGGATGGCCGCGCCACCGACGCCGCCGATCGCGCCGCCAAGGATTTTAGGAAGCTGACCCAACGCCGCTTGCTTCAGCGCCGCGCCGACTGCCTGACCGCCGATAACACCCGTAATCACCTGAATAACGATCGCAACGAGCGTGTTCGTATCCATGTACCTAGTCCCTCCATAGCCGCCAGCCTCCTCGGGCCGACGACATCATGAGACGCCGAATTGTTCGAAAGTCAAATGCACAGGCGCTTAAATAAAAAGGGCGGCTCGAAAACCGCCCCTATTGCACAAAAAAGCTGTGACTATCGCTATTCTGCGGCAATCGCATGCTTAGGCTGCACCGCAGCCGAATAGTCGTTCATCAACGTCTTGGCTATCTCGCCGACTTCGAATCGGTACGGGCCGATCTCCGAAACCGGCGTGACCTCAGCCGCCGTCCCGGTGAGGAAGCACTGCTCGAAACCTTCGAGCTCCTCAGGCATGATGGCGCGCTCGATCAATTCGAAACCGCGATCCTTCGCCAAGCCGATCACCGTGCGGCGGGTTATGCCGTCGAGGAAACAGTCCGGCGTGGGCGTATGGATCTTGCCGTCCTTGACGAAGAAGATGTTGGCGCCGGTGGCTTCCGCCACCTGGCCGCGCCAATCGAGCATCATGGCGTCGGCGTAGCCCTTGGCCTCGGCGGCGTGCTTGGACAGCGTGCAGATCATGTAGAGGCCGGCGGCCTTGGACTTCGACGGCGCGGTGCGTGGATCGGGCCGGCGCCATTCGGCGACATCGAGGCGAATGCCCTTGAGCTTCTGCGCGGGGTCGAAATAGCTCGGCCACTGCCAGATGGCGATGGCGCAGTTGATGCGGTTGTTCTGCGCCGAAACGCCCATCTGCTCGCTGCCGCGCCAGGCGATCGGGCGCACATAGGCGTCCTGGAAACCCTGTTTCTTCAAAAGCGTCCGGCAGGCCTCGTCGATCTCAGCGACCGGATAGGGAATCTTGAAGCCGAGCAGGCGTGCCGATTCATGCAGGCGCTCATTATGCTCGGTCAGCTTGAAGATCTCGCCGCCATAGGCGCGCTCGCCCTCGAAGACGGCGCTGGCATAGTGCAGACCATGGGTCAGCACATGGACCTTGGCGTCGGTCCATTTGACGAACTCGCCGTTCATCCAGATGAAGCCGTCCAATTGATCGAAGGGAACGGATGCCATGGAAACCTCCCGCGGGCGGGCACCCGCAAATCGTTGTGTTTTAAAGCCTTTCGTACCGGCCTCGCCACAGGGTCCGAAACGCTGGCCAATGCTTGAAAGCGTAGGCGGATATTCAATCCGTGGCAAACTCAGGAAGTTCCGGAAAAACGGCTTCCGCTTGCCTTTTCGTTCGCAATCCGCCGAAAAGCTTGTCAAAAATTATCATTGCTCGGAAATTACGTCAATAGTACTGACATAATTCCCGCCTTGCATGGAGAAATGATGACGGATCCAAGCCCCGCAGCCGGAAAACCGATCAGGACGGCGATCGCCGACGAGGACGGCATCGACTTCGCCATCATCGAACTGTTTTTCTTCGCCTACCGCGATTTCACCTCCGACCCGGACCAGATCCTTGCCGAATACGGCTTCGGCCGCGCCCATCATCGCGTGCTGCATTTCGTCAACCGCAGGCCGGGGCTCACCGTCGCCGAACTGCTCGATGTGCTGAAGATCACCAAGCAGAGCCTCGCGCGGGTTTTGAAGCAGTTGATCGACACCGACCATATCGTCCAGGTGCAGGGTCCGCGCGACCGCCGGCAGCGCGAACTCTACCCGACCGCCAAGGGTCGCGCGCTGGCCTTGGCGCTGGCGCGGCCACAGTCGCGCCGCATCCGTGCGGCATTGGAGGATTCCGGAGCCACCGAACGCGTCACGATCGAACGATTCCTGGAAGCGATGGTCAATCCGGAACTAAGAGCGCAGATCGACATTGTGCCTGCGCAAACATCGGGGAAGAACCATGGAGACCATTGAGAAGGTCGATCATCCGGCCGCGCCCGACGATGACGCGCCGCATCTTCTGGTTGTCGACGACGACACGCGTATCCGCAACCTGCTCAAGCAGTATCTGTCCGAGAACGGTTTTCGCGTCACCGTCGCCGGCAATTCCGGCGAGGCCAGGCGCAAGCTCGCCGGCCTCGACTTCGACCTTCTGGTGCTCGATGTCATGATGCCGGGCGAGACCGGCGTCGACCTTACCAAGGCGCTGCGGGCCGAGAAGAATGTGCCGATCCTGATGCTGACGGCGTTGTCCGAGACCGACAGTCGCATCACCGGGCTGGAGGCCGGCGCCGATGATTACCTGCCGAAACCGTTCGATCCGCGCGAGCTGATCCTGCGCATCAACAACATCCTGCGCCGTGGCGGCCCGGCGGCGACGCCGAAGGTGGAGCAGTTGGTCTTCGGGCCCTACACGTTCCAGATCGCCAAGCGCGAATTGAAGCGCGGCGGCGAGGCGCTTAAGCTGACCGACCGCGAGCAGGAAATCCTCGCGATCTTCGCCGCGCGGGCGGGCGAGACCATTCCGCGCCATGAGCTGGTGGGCGATGAATCGGATGTCGGCGAGCGCACCATCGACGTGCAGATCAACCGGCTGCGCCGCAAGATCGAGCGCGATCCGTCCAATCCGGTGTGGTTGCAGACGGTGCGCGGTATTGGGTATCGGCTCAGCGTCGAATAGGTTACCGTCGAAGGCCCTTTGCTGAACGGCCATCGACGAGCGGAAGGGCGAATGGCGACCACGCAACTGGACAAGCCGAAAGCAGGCGGCCCCGGCGATCTCGCGCTGCGGACGCTGAAGGCGATGCCGCGCGCCTGGAACCGTTTCTGGCGCCTGGTCGCGCTCTATATGCCGAAGCGGCTCTACGCCCGCTCGCTGATCATCGTGATCGCGCCGATGATCCTCTTGCAGTCGGTGGTCGCCTTCGTCTTCATGGAACGGCACTGGCAGACGGTCACCCAGCGCCTGTCGCAGGCGACCATCTCGGACATAGCGGCCGTCATCGACATGATGGAGACCTATCCGCACGACGCCGACTACGCCAACATCATCCGCATCGCCCAGGACCGCATGCAGTTGAAGGTGGATCTGCTGCCGCCCGATCCGCTGCCGCCACCCGGCCCGAAGCCGTTCTTCTCGATCCTCGACGAGGCCTTGTCCTCGGAGATCACCAAACAGATCAATCGTCCGTTCTGGATCGACACGGTCGGCAACTCCAACGTCGTCGAGGTTCGCGTCCAGCTTGAAGGCAAGGTGCTGCGCGTCTTCGTGCGGCGCAGCCAGGCTTATGCCTCGAACACCCACATCTTCCTGATCTGGATGGTCGGCACCTCGCTGGTTTTGTTGATGATCGCCATTCCCTTCCTGCGCAATCAGATCAGGCCGATCCTGACGCTCGCCGAGGCCGCCGAGAGTTTCGGCAAGGGGCGACCGATGCCGCGCGATTTCCGCCCGCGCGGCGCCGAGGAAGTCCGTCGCGCCGGCTTCGCTTTCATCCAGATGCGTGAGCGTATCGAGCGCCAGATCGAGCAGCGCACCGCCATGCTGACCGGCGTCAGCCACGATCTTCGAACAATCCTCACCCGATTCAAGTTGCAGCTGGCGCTGGCCGGCGGCAAGTCCGAGACCAAGGCCGCGCTCAACCAGGACATCGATGACATGCAGTCGATGCTGGAAGGCTATCTTTCCTTTGCCCGTGGCGAGGCTGCGGAGGACACCGGCCGTTTCGACCTCAAGGCCTATTTCCAGAAGCTTGGCGAGGAAGCGCAATTGCGAGGCTGCAAGCTTACGACGGCGCTGACCGGCGATCCGGCCGTGCATGTGCGGCCGAACGCCTTTGCTCGGCTGCTGTCGAACGTCATCGGCAATGCTTTCCGCTATGCCAAGACCGTCGAGGTACACGCCAATCACGGTCGCGGCTCGCTCACCGTCACCATCGACGACAACGGGCCGGGCATCGCGCCCGACAAGCGCGAAGAGGTGTTCAAGCCCTTCCTGCGGCTCGACGAGGCGCGCAACCTCGATGCCAGCGGCACGGGACTTGGCCTGTCGATCGCCCGCGACATCGCCCGCAGCCACGGCGGCGACATCAGCCTCGAGGACAGCCCGCTCGGCGGCCTGCGCGCCGTCATCAAGGTCCCCGCCTAGCCAGAGCATGATCCCGAACCGAAGGTCAGCGTAGCAATAAGTGGAAGCCGGTTTTTGCTTCGCTGACCTTCGGTTCGGACAAGATCATGCTCAATCAAAAAACAGCTTCATCCGCCCGTCATGAAATCATGGTCAAGAGCGCGCATGAAGCGCGCGACCTTTGTTGATTCGGCCCTGCCGCCCCGCTTCGATCCCGTGCCCGCCCGGGTGCGCTGGAGCGAGGCGCGGGCTGCTGCCTGGCTGCCGTTCCGGCACTGCGCCGGCAGGAACTATCGCGGCAAAGGACCGTCATACATATCGGGATCGCCATGCGTATCCTGATGGTCACCGACGCATGGCGGCCGCAGGTCAATGGCGTGGTGCACACGCTGGAACGCCTCACCGAGGCGCTGAAACCCTTCGACGTCGAGCTCGATTTCCTGACGCCGAACCTCTTTCGCACCTTGCCCATGCCGACCTACCCGGACATCCGCTTGGCGCTGACCACGCCCGGCCATGTCGCACGCATGATC
Organism: Mesorhizobium sp. BH1-1-5; assembly: GCF_020165615.1. Lineage (NCBI taxonomy): Bacteria > Pseudomonadati > Pseudomonadota > Alphaproteobacteria > Hyphomicrobiales > Phyllobacteriaceae > Mesorhizobium > Mesorhizobium sp. BH1-1-5. The sequence continues at coordinate 104,802 of NZ_JAIUIM010000013.1, read as the reverse complement.
GAGGCCGCCAAGACCGAGCATATCCACATCGTCACCGAGGGTCCGCTCGGCATCATGGCGCGCCGCCATTGCCGAAAGGTAGGCCGCCCCTTCACCACCAGCTATCACACGCGCTTTCCCGAATATCTCAGCGCCCGCCTGCCGGTGCCGGAGAGCTGGGCCTATAACTGGCTGCGCGATTTCCACAATTCCGGACAGGGCACGCTTGTCGCGACGCAATCGCTGGCGGACGATCTCGCGGCACGCGGCTTCAACAAGCTGAGGCCCTGGACGCGCGGCGTCGACACCGACCATTTCCGGCCCGACAAGCGCAAGGAGACCGGATTCCCTCGCCCGGTTTTCCTATGTGTCGGCCGCGTCGCGATCGAAAAGAACCTGGCCGCCTTCCTCGATCTCGGCTTGCCCGGCAGCAAGGTTATCGTCGGCGAAGGGCCGGAATTGGCAAAGCTCAAGGCGCGCTATCCCAAGGCGCATTTCCTCGGCCATCGCCCGAACGACGAGCTGGCCGAGATCTACGCGTCGGCCGACGTCTTTGTCTTCCCGAGCCGCACCGACACGTTCGGCAACGTCATCGTCGAGGCTCTGGCCAGCGGAACGCCCGTCGCGGCCTATCCGGTGACCGGACCGATCGACATTGTCGGCGATGGCGTCGGGGGAGCCGTATCGAACGATCTCGGCGAAGCGGCGATGAAGGCGCTTCACGTGGATCGCGCAGAGGCACGCCAGCGCGCGATGCGCTACAGCTGGCAGGCCTGCGCTGAAATGTTCCTCGACGTGGTCGACGAAGCGCTGGGGATGCCAGGCAAGCGCGCCGATCAGGATCAGCTGGCTCCAGGTCGCCCCAGGCTCGTCCTAGAATAAACGCCCGCCGTCCGGCACCTTGCGCTCGATGGCGCCGAGCACGACCGCGCCTTCTTCATCGGGAAAGCCGAGCGTCAGCACTTCGGACATGAACGGGCCGATCTGGCGCGGCGGGAAATTGACCACCGCGAAGACCTGGCGGCCGACCAGCGTTTCGGGCGCGTAGTATTTGGTGATCTGCGCCGACGATTTTTTGATCCCGATCGCCGGGCCGAAATCGATCTTCAGCTTGAACGCCGGCTTGCGCGCTTCCGGAAACGGCTCGGCCTCGATGATCGTGCCGGCGCGGATATCGACACGGTCGAAATCGGCAAAGCTGATCTCGGGTTTTCGCTCGCTGCTGGAACTCATCGGCGATGTCGGCTTGGCTCAGGCGTTTCCATGGGTCTCGAAGAGCACGCTGGACAGCGCGTCCTTGGCCGATGTACCCGACCAGACGACGAACTGGAAGGCCTGGAAATAGCACTCGCAGGCCTCTAGCGCCGACGACAGAAGCACCTCGACCTGCTGGCTCGAAGGCTCGACCCCGCCGGCAAGCAGCAGCGACTGCCTGAACATGATCGCGCCTTCCTGTTCCCACAGATCGAAATGCCCGAACAGCATTTGCTCGTTGATCAGCGAAAGCAGCCGCATCACTTCCAGCGCGCGCGTTTCCGGCACCTTGATGTCGAAAGCGCAGGCCAGATGCAGGGCCTCGAAATCCTCCATCCAGGAAAAGGAGACATGGTAGTCGGTCCAGCTCCCGGCCACCGAAATCGAAATCTCGTCGTCGCCGGCGCGCTCGAAGGACCAGTCGTTGTTGTGGGCCACCTGCTCGATGACATCCACCGGGTGGATTTCGCGAGAGAATTCGAGTTCGAGGAGTTCCATGAATGCTTCCTGTGTTCAGGGGAGCGCCTCACGCTCCGCGGGGCACACACGACGAACAATCTTGTCTAGAACTCGGACGGTCAGGACTTTCCAACGCAAAGACCCCAACCGGACCCCACCGCCCGGCGCATGACCCTGCTTCGAATCATGCAACAAATTCAGTCTATTGATCGGGAGTCGCGTGAACAGCCCAATTTTTCGCACTGCGTCATCCGCATGTGGAAAGGTGGCTGTCACAAAGATTCATGCAATGCCGGTAAGCGATTCACGGCAAAGCGATTTTTCGGATCGCGCTATGTGGAAAAGTTTAACGATTATTTTTTTGCGCGGGGCTTCGCAGCACCCGCAGGTGCGGCCTGTGCGGTCAGTTCGGCGAGCCTGGCCTCGAGCGCCTCGACGCGTGTCGCCAACTGGATGTTGTCTTCCCTCGCCTTGACCGCCATCTCGCGCACCGCCTCGAATTCTTCGCGCTGCACGATATCCATGGAGTTCAGCATGCGCTCGGCCTGGGCCCGGAACGCCGTCTCCACTTCGCGCCGCACGCCCTGCGCGGCACCCGCGGCATCGGTCATGATCTTTGCGAATTCGTCGAGAATGCGGTTCGGTCCGGTCGCCATGGCAGATCCTCGCTTGCTTGATTTGACGTAGTGGGGCGCGACGCGGAATGCAAGAACGTTGAGGTTTGATGCCTCCTCTGCGTTGCTATGGCGCATGGCAGCGCCATGCCGCAACACAGCTATCACATCGCCCAGACCTGTACTTGAAGACGCCAGATCGCCTATTGTGCCGTGTATTGTTCCAGCACTCAGTCAGGATCGACCAATGGCAACGCCCCCGCGCCGACCGACAAACCCGATGGCCGCCGCGGAAGCCGCCTTCAAGCCGGTCAAAAAACCAGCTGTCCCAATTCGCGAGGCGGCAGCGGCGCCAAACGTCAGAGAGCCTGTTTCGATAAGGATCGATCGCGCAGTGCTGGACTATTTCCAGGAAGATGGTCCCGGCTGGCAGGACAGGATCAACGACGCGCTGAAGCAAATTGTCGCCGGCAAACCTCAGGTCTGAAACCGCTCGCCGTAGCGTTCAGAACATCAATCGCCTTGCCTTGACCGCGCCAAAACCCTGCCGCATGGTCCGCGCCCAATCGTGACCGTCACCGGGGACCCCGTTTTGAGCGAATATTTCCTGCTGCCGCTGGCCTCCCTGCCCTTCCCCAACATCGACCCGGTCATCGTCCAAATCGGGCCGCTCGCGGTGCACTGGTACGGCGTCGGCTACATCGTCGGCATTCTCTTTGCCTGGTGGTACGCCAAGCGCCTCGTCACCAGCCCGCGCCTGTGGCCCGACGGCAAGCTGCCGATGAAGCCGGAAGACCTCGACGACTTCATCGTATGGGCGGCGATCGGCGTCGTGCTCGGCGGCCGCACCGGCTACGTGCTGTTTTATGACCTGCCGCGCTACATCGCGCATCCGCTCGACATCTTCGCCGTCTGGCAGGGCGGCATGTCGTTCCATGGTGGCCTGCTCGGCGTCATCCTCGCCATGACGCTGTTTTCGCTCAAGCGCCGCATCTACACCTGGACGCTGTTCGATGTGGTGTCGGCCGGTGTCCCGGTCGGGCTCGGCCTTGTGCGTGTCGCCAACTTCATCAATTCCGAGCTCTGGGGCCGGCCGTCGGACGTGCCCTGGGCCATCGAATTTCCCAATGGCGGCCCGTTCACCCGCCATCCCAGCCAGCTCTACGAGGCGTTGCTCGAAGGCCTGGTGCTGTTTCTGGTGCTGCGTTTCCTCACCCATTCGCGGCTCAAGCTGAAGACGCCGCGCTTCGTCGGCGGCACCTTCATCTGCGGCTACGGCTTGTCGCGCATCTTCGTCGAATTCTTCCGCGAGCCTGACCAGCAGCTCGGCTATCTGCTCGGCACCAACTGGCTGACCATGGGCATGATCCTGTCCACCCCGATGGTGCTCGCCGGCATCTGGGCCATGGTGACGGCGAAGCCGGCGCCACAGCCGCAGGCGGCATGACCCGGCTGAAGGAGCGCGTCATAGACCTGATCGGCGCGACGGGGCCGATCCCGGTCAGCGAATATATGGCGCTTTGCCTGTTCGATCCCGACGCGGGCTATTACACCACGCGCGAGCCCTTCGGCGCCGCCGGCGACTTCACCACCGCGCCCGAGATCAGCCAGATGTTCGGCGAGCTTGTCGCCGTCTGGCTCTACCAGGCCTGGCAGAGCGCCGGCCGGCCGTTGCCTGCGACCTTCGCCGAGATCGGTCCCGGTCGCGGCACGCTGATGAAGGACATGCTGCGGACGTGGTCGCGGCTCGACCCGGAGCTCGTGGCCGGCGCTTCCTTTGCCATGATCGAGACCAGTCCGCGCCTGGCTGACATCCAGAAGCAGACGCTTGCAGGTCAGCACGCGCCGCTTGCCTGGCACCAGGCCATCGACACGCTGCCACGGCAGCCGCTCTTCATCGTCGGCAACGAATTGTTCGACGCCGTGCCGATCCGGCAGTTCGTCCATGTCGGCGCGGGCTGGCGCGAGCGTGTTGTCGGCCTCGATGGCGCCGATGAACTGCATTTCTTCGCCGGCGCGGGGTCCGTCGATCCGGCACTGCTGCCCGCCGCCGCGGCCGATGCGCCGCAAGGCGCCATCGCCGAGGTGGCGCCCGCCCGGTCGGCGTTGATGGCGGCGATCGCCGCGCGCATAGCCGGCCAGGGCGGCGTCGGCCTCTTCATCGACTACGGCCATCTGCAGCCGGGCATCGGCGACACTTTCCAGGCGCTGCGCCGGCACCAGCGCGAAGACGTTTTGGCCAATCCGGGAGAAGCCGACCTCACCGCCCATGTCGATTTCGCCCCCCTTGCCGACATGGCGCGCGCGCACGGTCTCGATGCGCAATTGTCGACCCAAGGCGAATTCCTGCTTGGAATGGGCCTGCTCGAGCGCGCCGGCACGCTCGGCGCCGATGCCAATCCCGAGACACGTCAAGCCATTTCGGACGCGGTCGAACGCCTGGCCGGTCCCGATGCAATGGGCAAGCTGTTCAAGGTCATGAAGGTCCTGCCGGTGGCGAAAGCCGCCTGAGATCGGCGAGCGGCCTCGCCGGCTGGTCCGCTTCGTTCTCCGAACTTCGCCTTGACGAACCCGCCTCGCACGGACGACAAACCCAACCATGCTGAATCAGACCAGACCCGATCCAGTACGCTCGCCGCTGCTTGAAAAGGCGCAAGGCATGCGCCACGGCTACTTCACCCGCACCGGCGGCGTCTCCGACGGCATCTATCGGGGGCTCAACATCGGCACGGGCTCCAGCGACGATCAGACACTGGTCGCCGAGAACCGGCGGCGCGTTGCCGACTGGATGGGCGTGCCGGGGGATCATCTGCTGACCGCGCATCAGATCCACTCGCCGGATGTCATCGTGGCCAGGGAACCCTTCGCGGGGCCTCGCCCGAAGGCCGACGCCATCGTCACCGACCGTCCGGGCATCGCCATCGGCGCCTCGACCGCCGATTGCGGGCCGGTGTTGTTCGCCGATGCCGAGGCGCGCATCATCGGCGCCGCCCATGCCGGCTGGAAGGGCGCCTTCACCGGCGTGCTCGAAAACACCATTATTGCCATGGAAGGTCTCGGCGCCCGCCGCGAGCGCATCGTCGCCGTGCTTGGCCCCTCGATCGGCCCCGACAATTACGAGGTCGGGCCGGAATTCGTCGCCCGCTTCGTCGAGGCCGACGCCGGCAACCATCGCTATTTCAGACCGTCGAAGGCGGCCGGCCACTCGATGTTCGATCTCAACCAATATACGGTCGACCGGCTGAGCAAGGCCGGCGTGACCGCCGAGGGCCTTGGTCGCTGCACTTACGCGGAAGAAGACCTCTTCTATTCCTACCGGCGCACCACACACCGCAAGGAAGCGGATTACGGGCGCCAGGTTTCAGCAATCGTTCTGGAGAAAGAGTAATGGCGCTGCATTTCGAACGTTCGGAATTCGATGCGCGGCGCGACCGGCTGCTGATCGAGATGGCCGACAAGAAGCTCGACGCCGTGCTTTTGTTCGCGCAGGAGAGCATGTACTGGCTGACCGGTTACGACACGTTCGGCTTCTGCTTCTTCCAATGCCTGGTGGTGAAGGCCGACGGCTCGATGGTGCTGCTCACCCGTTCGGCCGATCTGAGACAGGCGCGCCATACCTCGACCATCGAAAACATCGTGCTGTGGACCGATCGCCAGGGCGCCAATCCGGCAATCGACCTGCGCAACCTGCTCAACGATCTCGACCTGCTCGGCGCCCGCATCGGCGTCGAATACGATACCCATGGCCTGACCGCCTACAACGGCCGCCGCGTGGACGAACAGCTGCAGACCTTCGGCCAGATCGCCGATGCTTCCGGCATCGTCGGCCGGCTGCGCCTGTTCAAGAGCCCGGCCGAGATCGCCAAGGCCGAAAAGGCCGCCAATCTTTCCGACGACGCGCTGGACGCCGCCTTGCCCTTGATCAAGCAGGGTGGCGACGAGGGGCTCATCCTCGCCGCCATGCAGGGCGCGGTGTTTGCCGGCGGCGGCGACTATCCCGCCAACGAGTACATCATCGGCTCCGGCGCCGATGCCTTGCTCTGCCGCTACAAGGCCGGCCGCCGCAAGCTCACCAAGAACGACCAGCTGACGCTCGAATGGGCCGGCGTCTTCCACCACTATCATGCCCCCATGATGCGCACCGTTTTGACCGGCAAGGTGTCGAAACGTCACCAGGAATTGTTCGACGCCTCCCGTGCCGCCCTGCTCGCGGTCGAAAAGGCGATGATGCCAGGCAACACGTTCGGCGATGTCTTCGACGCGCATGCCCGCACGCTCGAAGCGCACAATCTGACCAAGCACCGGCTGAATGCCTGCGGCTATTCGGTCGGCGCCCGCTTCACGCCGTCCTGGATGGACATGCCGATGTTCTATCAGGGCAATACCGAACCGATCGCGCCCAATATGACGCTGTTCGCGCATATGATCATCATGGACTCCGAGACCGAGACCGCGATGACGCTTGGCCGCACCTACCTCACCACGGAATCGGCGCCGAAGCCGCTGTCGCGCCATGATCTCGACTTGATCGTGCAGTGAATCCATAATGGTTGGTCCACGCGGGGGCGTTCGCCAGTAGGGAGTTTTCAAGCAGATGAGACGATCGCAGGTGACGACCGTGTCATTGCTTGCGGCGCTGGCGCTTGGCGCCTGCACCAACGCTAAGGACGTCCTGGAACCTTCGGCGATCACCCCGCCGGCGAGCTCGGCCCAATCTTCGGCCACCCCGCAGGGCACATCGACAACGGCCACCTCTCCGACCACGACCGCGCCTGCTCCTTCGCCCGCGCCCTCCACCACGGCGTCGCCCGCGACACGCGCAACGCCAGCGCAAACCGCAGCCCTCGCAAAGACGCGGCTGCAGGTGGCGCCGATCGTCGGCGCATCGGTGGACGCGGCAGCGCCCTTGACGGCGGAGCTGCAGACCCGTGCCCGGCAACGCGGCCTGACGCTTGTCGGCAGCACCGACCAGACGGCGACGCATGTGCTGAAAGGCTATTTTTCGACGATGTCCGAGGGCAAGGACACGACCGTCATCTATGTCTGGGACATTTACGACCCCTCTGGCAATCGCCTGCACCGCATCAATGGCCAGCAGAAGGCACCTGCGGCCGGCAGCGGCGAAGGCTGGCCCACCGTGGCGCCCGCGACCATGCAGGCCATTGCCGACCAGACGATCGACCAGTTCGCCGCCTGGCTCGGCAGCGGCGGCGCCGGTTGACCGGACCGGCCCGAGTGTTGCCAGCCAAACTGTTGCCGGCCGAACTGTTGCCGGCTTGCGATGTTTTCCGTGTTTGTTGCGGTGACCGGAAGGATTCCCCACAACGAGGCTTGCAATACCGGCACGGGCCGCTAAAAGCCCGCATAAAAGGCTCATGAGAGTCTCTCCGGCCTCTCCATCCTTCACCAGGAACGGTGTATGAAGCTTTTCGCGGGCAATTCCAACCGGGTGCTGGCCGAAGCGGTCGCTCGCTATCTCAACGTCCCGCTAGGGAAGGCCAGCGTCAGACGCTTCGCCGACCAGGAAATCTTCGTCGAGATCCAGGAAAACGTGCGCGGGGAGGATGTCTTCATCCTGCAGTCGACCTCTTATCCGACCAACGACCATCTGATGGAACTGCTCATCATGATGGACGCCTTCATGCGCTCCTCGGCGCGGCGCATCACGGCGGTCATCCCCTATTTCGGCTATGCAAGGCAGGATCGCCGCGCGTCGGGCCGCACGCCGATCTCGGCCAAGCTGGTCGCCAACATGATCACCCGCGCCGGCGCCAACCGCGTGCTGACGCTCGATCTGCATGCCGGCCAGATCCAGGGCTTCTTCGACATTCCGACCGACAATCTGTTCTCGGTGCCGGTGATGGCCCGCGACGTGAAGGCCAAGTACAAGCAGCTCGGCAATGTCGTCGTCGTGTCGCCCGACATCGGCGGCGTGGTGCGGGCGCGCGCGCTTGCCAAGCGTTTCGACGCGCAGCTGGCCATCGTCGACAAGCGCCGCGAGCGTCCAGGCGAATCGGAAGTCATGAACATCATCGGCGCGGTCGCCGGCAAGGATTGCCTGCTGATCGACGACATCGTCGATTCCGGCGGCACGCTTTGCAACGCGGCCGATGCGCTGCTTGCCAATGGCGCGACCTCCGTCACCGCCTACATCACCCATGGCGTGCTCTCGGGCGGCGCCGTCGCCCGTATCGCCGGCTCGAAGCTGCAGGAATTGGTGATCACCGATTCCATCCAGCCGACGCAGGGCGTGCTCGATGCCCCGAACATCCGCGTCATTTCGATCGCCGACCTGATGGGCGAGGCGATCTCGCGCACGGCGACGGAAGAATCGGTCTCGAGCCTGTTCGATTGATCAGAAACTGATTGCCGCGGGCGCATAACGCAGCAGCATTACGCCTTGCGTAAACTTTTGCGTGCCGAGTGGCCTCAGCGCCAGCGACAGGCCGGACCGGAAATAAGGCTTGCCACCACCCAGCACGACCGGATGCATGTAAAGCCGGTACTCGTCGATCAGGCCTGCCAGCGCTAGATGCCCGGCAAGATCGGCGCCGGAGACAGAAATCTCGCCGTCCGTATTCGCCTTGAGAGCCCTCGCCACCGCCTCCACGTCACCCTTCGCCAGACGGGCGTTCGGCCCAACTTCTCGAAGCGTGGTCGAAAACACGACCTTCGGCGTATCTCGCCAGGCGTAGGCGAAATCCCGCTCGACGTCTTCGGCGGCGATCTCGCGCTCCGGACTGTCCCAGAAACGCATGGTTTCATACATCCTGCGCCCGCAAAGCGCGATCGACGTCCGCCGCATCTCGTCATTGAAATGCCGATGCAATTCCTCCTCGGGAACCGGCAGGTCGATGTCTCCGCTCGGCCCGGCGATGTAGCCGTCCAGTGATGTCAGCATGGCATAGACGATCGTCGCCATGAGGGGCCTCCGATTTTGCTTTTCCGAGAAAAGAGCATAACCGATTGCATTTTGCAATCAGTATTAGCCATGAAGCCTTAAGCCGGCTGCCGACGCATCAACTCGCTGGCGCTGCTTCACGCGGCGATCGGACCGCCCGTGCGGCGCAGGCTCGCGCCGGCATCGCGCGCGCCGCGCATGTAACCGCGCGGCGAGGCGCCGAGCATGCGCTTGAACATGGTGATGAACGCCGGCACGCTGTCATAGCCGAGATCGAGCGCCACCCGGGTGATCGGCTCGCCGTCGGCGAGCCTGGGCAGCGCCGCGAACAGGCAGGCCTGCTGGCGCCATGTCGACAGCGACAATCCCGTCTGGCGATGGAAGGCGCGGGTGAAGGAGCGCCGGCTCATACCCGCGGCATCCGCCCATTCGTCGATCGTCGCATGCGGCGAAGGGGCCGCCACGAAGCGCCGGCAGAGCGCCGTCAGCTTTGGATCGGACGGAAAAGGCAGCCCGAGCGGCCGTTCCGGCAGGTTCAGGATCTCGTGCAGCAGAAGCCCCATGACGAGCGCCGCGCGCCCTTCGAGCTCGCCGCCTTGCGGCAGCTTCTCCGATTCCACGATCAGGCTGTGCATCAATTCCGTGATGCCGACAACCCGCAGGCCTTCCGGCAGGCCGGCGATGGCGCCCGGCATCACATAGACCGAACGCATCGAGACGTCGCCAAGCATTTCGACGGCGTGCTCGGTGCCGGCCGGTATCCACATCGCATGGTCGGGCGGCACCATCCAGCGCCCGTGCTTGGTCGTCACCAGCACCACGCCGACTAGCGCATGCAGCAGCTGGCTGCGGCTATGGCGGTGCTGCGGCACGTGATAGCCGTCCGGATATTCGGTCGGCAGCGCCACCGCCGGCCCGACCGCCTGTTCCAGCCATTGCCAGCGGCTTTCGTGCAGCCGGCCGAGCTCGGCGGCGTCGCCCCTGAAGATTTCCCGGCTATTCGGCATCGGATGTGGCCCACTTGCGAAACTATTGGACCAAACCACGAAAGAAGTCGCTTGGCAACGGGCCTATAAGGCCGCCTGCGGTCCGCCGCCAAAGACTACGGAGCATTGCCTTGACTGATACGACCGTGACCTCCGTCGCCGCACCGGCGCCGGCAAGCAACATCTCGGCGCAAGCGACGGCCTTCACCGTCATTCTTGCGGTGAGCTTCTGCCATTGTGTCAACGACATCATGCAGTCGCTGCTTTCGGCGATCTATCCGCTGCTCAAGGACAATTACGGTCTCGATTTCTGGCAGATCGGCCTTCTGACCTTCACCTTCCAGGTGACGGCTTCGCTGCTGCAGCCGGTCATCGGCATGATCACCGACAAGAAGCCGATGCCCTACTCCTTGCCTTGGGGCATGGCCTCGTCGCTGGTCGGCCTGGTGGTGCTCGCCCATGCCGGCCATTACTGGCTGCTTTTGATCGGCGCCTCGCTGATCGGCATCGGCTCGGCCATCTTCCATCCGGAATCCTCGCGCATCGCCCGCTTCGCCTCCGGCGGCCGCTTCGGCCTGGCGCAGTCGCTGTTCCAGGTCGGCGGCAATTTCGGCCAGGCCATGGGCCCGTTGCTCGCCGCCTTCATCGTCGTGCCGTTCGGCCAGACCAGCATTTCCTGGTTCGCCGTCGGCTCACTGATCGGCATCGTCGTGCTGTGGCAGGTCGGCGGCTGGTACAGCCGGCTGCGCGCCTCGATGGCCACCCGCAAGCAAATTGCCCATGTCTCGCCCTTCGCGCATAAGAAGGTCATGTGGGCGCTGGCCGTGCTGACGCTGCTGGTGCTGACCAAGAACGCCTATATCGCCTCGCTCTCCAGCTACTACACCTTCTACGCCATGCATAAATTCGGCGTTTCGGTGCAGATGAGCCAAGTGATGCTGTTCCTGTTCCTCGGCGCCTCGGCGCTGGGCATCCTGCTCGGCGGACCGTTCGGCGACCGCTACGGACAGAAGGCGATGATCTGGTTCTCGATCGTCGGCGTGCTGCCCTTCACGCTGGCGCTGCCCTACGCCAATCTGGAATGGACGATGGTGCTCACCGTGCTGATCGGCCTGATCCTGTCGTCGGCCTTCTCCAACATCGTCGTCTTCGCGCAGGAACTGGTTCCAGGCCGCGTCGGCATGATCGCCGGCATCTTCTTCGGCTTCGCCTTCGGCATGGGTGGCATCGCCGCCGCGGTGCTCGGCATCGTCGCCGACATGAAGGGCATCGACTTCGTCTACCAGATCTGCTCGTACCTGCCCTTCCTCGGCCTGCTGACGGTCTTCCTGCCCAACATGAAGGAAGCGCGGCAGGCCTGATTGCCGGCGAGATCGGCGGCTAACCCGCCGTTCAACCAACGATCGTCGTCGGTTCAGGACCTTGAAGGTCCTGCATCCGGCGGCATCGCGTGGCGCAATGCTTGCATCGCCCGAGACGCCGGTTCTTTCCCCAGCGCCCCCCCCCCGGCACACAAGATCAGCTTTTTCTCAACAAGCCCATGCGCCGCAACAGGCCGGGCAAAAGGCCGCCGGGACCATCGACAGCCATCGCTTGGCGCTGCCGCCTCGGCAGCGCCGCGAACTGCTCGGGAAGCTTTTGGAGCGTCGCGGCCCAAAGCAGCGTGTCGAGCTGTGCGACGCCTGCCGACCCCAACTCCTTCGGTTCGCTTCTGAGCGCCTGCACGAGCAAATCCCGAAAATCCTCCGGCTTGTCCGCCAGCCGGACATTCTGCCAATGCCTGAAGTGCTCGTAGCCGCGAAACGCGAAGGATGTCGCCACCACCGGCTTGCGGCTGTACAGCGCTTCCGCCGTCTTGATGTTGGTGCCGCCGCCTTCGACGATCGGAAGCATCACGACATCGGCAAGCTCGATCAGCGCGCTGAGGGTCGCGCCGTCCTGCACGCCGAGCAGCTCGATCCGGGCATTGTCGGCGCCGCGGTAGCGCAGGAATCCGGGATCGTTCCGGATCTGGTCGGCAACGCCGCCGACCACGACGATCCGCTCCGAGGCTGAGAGGAAACCGAGGTCCGGACCCGTCATCTGGAGAAAACCGCGGACGTTGGGCGGATGGCCCGACCCGACGAACAGCGCCGTGCGCAGGCCGGCGAACCGCGACGCCCAATGATCGAGGCCGCCGGGCATTTCGCGCGGCCAGATGCCGTTGGCGGCGACCGCCACGCTTGGATTGAGCTTGCGAAAATAGGCTGCATCCTGCTCGCTGACGGCGACCACCAGATCCGCCTTCATGGCAAGGTCGGCTTCGATATCCGCCGCAAGTCGAGCGCTCCAGAGATCCGTTTCCGCGCCGGGTATCGCGGCCTCTTGCGCCAGCAATTGCTGTTCGACGTTGTGCGAACTGTACACGATTGAAAAACGTGCCTCGGGCGAGCACATTTCGACATACTCACGCAGAGCCGGCCAAAGCCAGCACTGCTCCAGGGCGATGACATCCGGCCTGAAGTCGTCGAGAAATCTTGCGATCTCGCGGCGGTGGGACTTGCTGCGCGCGATGAATTCGGCGGTGGCGACATCGGAACGCCATTTGCGCCTGGCCATCTTCTTGCGAAAGCTGCGCGGCAGCTCGATGAAAAGATCGCCGGCCTCCATTTCCCGCCTGGCGCCTCGGTGGGGAGTAACGACGACGTGGCGTGTTTCCCACCCGCAATCCCGCAGGACCCTGTGGATGGCATTTGCCCGCAACTGACCACCGTGGATCGGGCGCCGGATCGGATACGTTCCAAGCGAAACGTACCTCATAGGATCGACTTGATGGCCCAGCCACCGGCGCGCGGTGGCCGTCTCGACGTTGCATTCATCTCTCGCCCCCTATTCGGCTGGGACGCTACCATTCGACGCCGAGTCTGGACATGATGTCTGTGGATAGATGCCAGGGCGCGCTTTGCGTGACGATTGAAGCATGCTCCCCATGATTTTATTAGCGCGCGTCTGAGGGGAAAGAAGCGTTGACGCCGGAAAGCGGTCGAGACCCTTCCAAATTGCGAATCCTGACGCTGCTGGCGCGCCATGGCACCGCCAGGTATCCAACCGCGCTCCAGGATTTGAGGGCGATGTTCGCCGCGCAAATGCCAGACGTGTCACACCATATGCTGGTGATCGACAATGCCTTGCCGGAAGGCCACCGCGCCGACCTTGATCGCGAGGTCGAATTGATCGGGGGTTCAAACTCCAGTTGGGAATTCTCCGCGTGGGACAGCGGCATTGCCTATCTGGGCAAACGGGTGAATGACCATGATCTGGTCCATCTCGCCACGTCGGCATTCGCCGAATACACGCCGGACCATCTCAAGCTGATCGACCAGAATGTCGTGCGGCATCTGCCGGGTCTGAATGCGGTGCTAGGCCATGTCGATTTCTACAATGAGCCGGTGTCGGTGTTTGGAATTTCCTGGCAGGCATGGCTCCGCAGCTCGTTCATCCTGATGCGGCCCAGGCATTTGCAAGCGCTTGGATCGATGGTCAGCGTGACCGGCGGCACGCCGATTTTCAGCGGAGATCCGCTTGCGCCGTTTCGGAAAGACGCACCAATCTCGCGCTCGTATAGACAGTTTTTGGTTGGATGGCTTACCGGAGCCGGGACCGGGCAAGGACCTGGATGGCATTCCCGGTTCGATCTGACGCTTGAAACGCTGCCTTTTTTCGAGAGCAAGGCAAGGGCGATCCTCAACGAGCAGATGCTGACGAACCGATTGCTCGCAATCGGCAGCGCGATTGCCGATGTCACTTGGCTGGCACGGAAGGCCAAGGCTGCAAACAGCATATCCTTGGGCGACATCCCCGATTGGCGGGCCCAGATCCGACCAAGGGTGGGACGCAAACTCGCGGGCCTCCTCGGCAAACCCGGGCGGGGAGGACAGTCATAGCAGAGGGCAGCAGGCACGATTTCGCGCTTCATCCTCCTTGCAGCACCCGCCCTTGGGCGGGTGCTCTCGCGTTTCGGCAGGCGGGCTCAGGCCTTGAAGAAGGTCAGCAGGTCGGCGTTGATGACATCCGCATGGGTCGTTGCCATGCCGTGCGGAAAGCCCTTGTAGACCTTGAGCTCGCCCTTCTTGAGCAGCTTGATCGAGATGAGCGCGGAGTCCGCGATCGGGACGATCTGGTCGTCGTCGCCATGCATGACCAGCACCGGCACGTCGATTGCCTTCAGATCCTCGGTGAAGTCGGTTTCCGAGAAGGCTTTGATGCAGTCGTAATGCGCCTTGGCCCCGCCCATCATGCCCTGGCGCCACCAATTGTCGATGACACCTTCGGAAACCTGGGCGCCGGGACGGTTGAAGCCGTAGAACGGGCCGGCCGGCACGTCGTGGAAGAACTGGGCGCGGTTGGCCGCCAGCGCAGCGCGGAAACCGTCGAACACCTCGATCGGCAGGCCGCCGCCGGGATTGGCCGGCGTCTTCAGCATGATCGGCGGCACCGCACCGATCAGCACGGCCTTGGCGACACGACCGCCGCCGCCATATTGCGCGACATAGCGCGCGACCTCGCCGCCACCGGTCGAATGACCGACATGGATGGCGTCCTTGAGGCCGAGATGCGCGGTAAGCTCGGCCACGTCGGCGGCATAGGTGTCCATCTCGTTGCCGGTGTCGGTCTGGCTGGAACGGCCATGGCCGCGCCGGTCATGGGCTATGACGCGGTAACCCTTCGACAGGAAGAACAGCATCTGGGCGTCCCAGTCGTCGCTGCTCAGCGGCCAGCCGTGGTGGAAGACGACCGGCTGGCCCGTCCCCCAATCCTTGTAGAATATCTGCGTTCCGTCCTTGGTGGTGATCGTGCCGCTGCCCGAACCTGACTTGGTCTGCCCTGACGTGGTCTGCAAGCTCATCTCAATCTCCTTTTGTTGATATCGCAATAAACAATATCGCGATAAATAATTTCGTAGCGGAGATCGAAACCCTTGTCCACGAAAATATGTATCGTGATATCATTTTCCGTGGTACATAATGGATGCTCAGTCGGCAAAAGGAATGCGCCGTGCCTCTCCCGTTGGACAATCAGCTCTGCTTCACGCTCTACGCCACCTCGATGGCGATCAACCGCACCTACAAGCCGATGCTCGACGAGATGGGGATCACCTATCCGCAATATCTGGTGCTCAACGCACTGGGAGAGACGGACGGCATGTCGGTGGGCAGCATCGCGCATCGGCTCGCCCTGGAATCGAGCACCATCACGCCGCTGGTGAAGCGAATGGAGCAGGCCGGCCTTGTCACCCGCCAGCGCAGCCAGACCGACGAGCGCCAGGTACAGGTCGACCTCACCCCCGGTGGACGAGCCTTGCTCGTCCAATGCAATTGCCTGAACGAGACGCTGATCGAGCGCTCAGGCATGAAACTGGCTGAACTCGATGCCTTGAACCGACAGATCCAGGCGTTGCGCGATGCGCTGAACGGCGGCCTGGTGGTCGACGCCGTCTAAGGCCAGCTCGGCTTCCGCCCGGAATTGCGCAAAGCCGATGCCTGTCACGCCTCGGCCTTGACCGGCGGCAGTGGCGGCGCTTCCAGCCCCTGGAACGGATCGCGCCAGGCGTCGATCGCCTCCAGCCGGCCATACCAGCGCCAGATCGCCGGGTAGTCGACGAGCGGCAATCCGGCGACGTCGTTGAAGGGCAGGAACGTCGCCATGCGGAAGTCGGCATAGGAGATCGCATTGCCGACCAGCCAATCCCGTGCGGAAAGCTCGGGATCGAGGACCGCCGCGGCTCTATGGAACTGCCTCAGCCCCTCCTCGACCAGCGCCCGATCGATGGGACCGAGCCCATAGCGCTGCTTGGTGCCGCGCTCGAAATGCACCATGTCGCAAGCGAAGGCGAACCGTTCCTTGCCCCAGCTGATCCAGCGGATCATGTCCGGTTCGTCCTGCCCGACACGCCAGAAATCCGAATTCGCCTCGCGTGAGAGCCGGCAGGCGATGGCGTCGGCCTCCCACAGGCTCCATGCCGGGCCGACCAGGATCGGCAAGGTCAGGTTGGGGTTGAGCGCGCGGTAGCGCTCGGCCTGCCCCGGCGCCATCGGCGAGGCGAACTCGAACGCGATCTTGGCGTTGAGATGGCGTGCCGTCGCGACCGCGAGGCGAGGATTGGGATTGCGGCTGAACAGGAGTTTCATGTTGATCCCCGTGGGGTTTGGTTGCATGCCGCAGGACGACTGAGAATCGCTGGTTCCTACATTTGCCGCAAATGGGATTTCCGCTTATGCTTTCGGGGCCGGAAACCACCCCGCAAGCCTTCCCGCCCGACCGCTTGCGCCCTCGCCCGCCTTCCGCTATAGAGCCGCCACCCGCGTAGACACCCTTGGAGGCAACGCGGAGGAAGGCCGGCCAGGCCTCGCATGATCCCCAAGAGCATTTGGACAGCCAAAGGCGTTTGGACCGACTGCGCAGGGCCGCGACGGCTTTCGACGTCTATGGGCGGATTTGCCGGCCGTGGGCGCTCCACAACACGCGAAAGGAAATGCCATGAGCCACGATGCTTATGAGCTGAAAGCCGAAGCGCGCGAACAGGTCGGTAAGGGGTCCGCCCGTGCAGTTCGCCGCGATGGTAAAGTGCCTGCAGTCATTTACGGCGACAAGCAGCCTCCCCTGGCTATTGCGCTGAACTACAAGGACCTCTTCTACAAGATCCACGGCGGCGGGTTTCTCACCACGATCGCCACGATCGATGTCGACGGCAAGAAGATCCAGGTCCTGCCGAAGGATTTCCAGCTCGACCCGGTCAAGGATTTTCCTGTCCATGTCGACTTCCTGCGCATCGGCAAGGACACCCAGGTCAATGTCGACGTGCCTGTCCACTTCATCAATGAGGACAAGTCGCCCGGCATCAAGCGCGGCGGCGTGCTCAACATCGTTCGCCACGAAGTCGAGTTCCACTGCCCGGCCAACGCGATCCCGGAATTCATCACCGTCGATCTCACCGGCACCGACATCGGCGATTCGATCCACATCTCGGCGGTCAAGCTGCCGGCCGGCGTCAAGCCGGTCATCTCCGATCGCGACTTCACCATCGCCACCGTTGCCGGCTCGTCGGCGATGAAGCCGGAGACGGAAGCCACCGCCGAGCCGGCGGCAGCCGAAACGGCGGCCCCGGCGGCCGAAGAGAAGTAAGCTTTTAAGCGTCCGGAGGCGGCGATGCTTGTCTTTGCAGGCCTCGGCAATCCGGGCGCGAAATACGAGAACAACCGGCACAATGTCGGCTTCATGGCGGCGGACGCGATTGCCCGCCGCCATTCTTTTTCGCCCTGGTCGAGAAAATTCCAGGGCCTGATCTGCGAAGGCACGCTCGGCGGCGAAAAAGTGCTGCTGATCAAGCCGCAGACCTTCATGAACCTCTCCGGGCAGTCGGTCGGCGAAGCGCTGCGCTTCTACAAGCTCGAGCCGGCGGCGCTCACCGTCTTCTACGACGAGATCGACCTTGCCGCCGGCAAGCTCCGGGTCAAGGTCGGCGGCGGTTCCGGCGGCCACAACGGCATCCGTTCGCTCGATCAGCATGTCGGCAACGCCTATCGCCGGGTGCGCATCGGCGTCGGCCATCCCGGCGTCAAGGAGATGGTGCACGGCCATGTGCTTGGCGATTTCGCCAAGGCCGATCGCGAATGGCTCGATGTCCTGCTCGCGGCAATCGCCGACGACGCTGGTCTGCTGGCGAAGGGCGACGACAGCTCGTTCATGAACCGCGTCACGCTCGCCTTGCGCGACAAGCTCGTGCCGACCGGCGATGACGACCGCCCGCCGCCCAAGCCGCCGAAGCAGCAAAGCCATGTCCGCCAGGCGCGCCCGCAGCAGCCGGCGGCAAAACTTCCCGAGAGCGGCCCGATGGCCGCCATGCTGAAGAAGCTGTTCGGAAAAGACTAGAAAGCACGGCGCCGCGCACGGGACCGCCCAATGGAAGATTGCGTCTGGCGGCGCCGGCATCGCGCCCGGGCCACAAGTGAGATCGATATGGCTGACAGCGTTTCGGATCTGGCGCGACGTGCCAGGGAACTCGGCCTCGCCGGGGACTTCGCCGCGGGTCACGCGCTGATCGACCAGACTGAACGTCTGGCCGGCGACGATCCGAGAGCTCTCGCGATCTGCGCTCTCGAACGCGGCCGCCTCTACAATTCCGCCGGCGAACGCGAGAAGGCGCGGCCGCTGTTTGGCGAAGCCTGGCGACTGGCGCGGCAAGCCGGAGCCCATGCGTTGGCCGCGGATGCCGCGCATATGCTGGCGATCGTTGGAACACTTGACGACGCCGTCGAATGGACCGCGACGGCCCTCGCCTATATCGGCGAGCATCCAGAGGCCGAAAACTGGCGCGGAGCGCTGCTCAACAATCTCGGCTGGTCCTATTTCGATGCCGGCCGGTTCGCAGACGCATTGGCGCCGTTCGAGCAGGCGGTCGAACTGCGCCGCTCGGCCGGCGAGAAACGCGAGCTGCGCATTGCGCGCTATGCCGTGATCAGGACGTTGCGCGCGCTGGGTCGCATCGAGGAAGCCCGGCGGCTTGCCGAAGAAACCGCCGCCACGGCGGCCACCGACGGCGCGCAGGCGCCTTATGTGCTGGAGGAGCTGGCCGAATGCCGCGCCCTTCTCGGCGACATGGATGGTGCCCGCGACAGCGCCAGGCAGGCGCTGGCGGTGCTGGAGCATGACCAGGCCTTCGTGCGCGGCGAACCGGAGCGTCTCGCCAGACTGCGTCAACTTGCGCGATGAGCCAGCGATAGCCAGATTAGCGGCCATGAGGCGGCCCGGCCGATCGGGGCTTGACGTTCGTCACCCCTATCGCCCATAGCCCACAGCAAAATCGAATTCCGACAGGACTGGACGAACATGGGTTTCAAATGTGGCATCGTTGGCTTGCCCAACGTCGGCAAGTCGACGCTGTTCAACGCGCTGACCAGGACGGCGGCAGCGCAGGCCGCCAACTATCCTTTCTGCACCATCGAGCCGAACACTGGCGAGGTGGCGGTGCCGGATCCGCGCCTGCAGAAGATCGCGGCGATCGGCAAATCGAAGGAGATCATTCCGACCCGCATCTCCTTCGTCGACATCGCCGGCCTGGTTCGCGGCGCCTCCAAGGGCGAAGGGCTGGGCAACCAGTTCCTCGCCAACATCCGCGAGGTCGACGCCATCGTGCATGTTCTGCGCTGCTTCGAGGATGACGACATCACCCATGTCGAAGGCCGCATCGACCCTGTCGCCGACGCCGAGACGGTCGAGACCGAGCTGATGCTCGCCGACCTCGAAAGCCTCGAGCGCCGCATCGCCCAGATCCGCAAGCGCGCCGCCGGCAAGGACAAGGAAGCCATGGCCGTCCTGCCGATGATGGAGGCCGCGCTTGAATTGCTGCAGGCCGGCAAGCCGACGCGCTTCCTGCTCAATGGCATCGCGGCGGAAGATCTGCGCATCCTCCAGGGGCTGAACCTGCTGACATCGCATCCCGTGCTCTATGTCTGCAACGTCGCCGAGGCGGACGCCGCCACCGGCAACGAGCACACGCAGGCGGTGGAGACAATGGCTGCGGCGCAGGGGGCCGGCACGGTGGTGATCTCGGCGGCGATCGAGGCGGAAGTCGCCCAGCTTTCCGACGAGGAGGAGATGGAGTTCCTCGCCTCGATCGGCCTCGACGAACCGGGCCTCAACAAGGTGATCCGCGCCGGCTACGAGCTGCTGCATCTGATCACCTATTTTACCGTCGGGCCGAAAGAGACGCGCGCCTGGACGATCCACAAGGGCGATAAGGCGCCGCAGGCGGCGGGCGTCATCCACACCGATTTCGAACGCGGCTTCATCCGCGCCCAGACGATCGCCTACAACGACTTCGTCACGCTGGGCGGCGAAGTGGCGGCCAAGGAAGCCGGCAAGGCACGCGACGAAGGCAAGGAGTATGTCGTCCAGGACGGCGACATCATGCTGTTCAAGTTCAACACCTGATCCTCCAGGAGACCCGGCGATGATAAAAACCTTCGTCGTGGACAATGATCGCCTGCGCCTCACCGAGGATCTCGCCGCCGACGGCGACAGGGTCGTCTGGGCCGATCTCTTCAACCCGACCAAGGAGGAAGAGGCGCGCATCGAGAGCTGGCTCGGCATCGCCATTCCGACCCGCGAGGAGATGGAGGAGATCGAGATCTCGAGCCGCCTCTATATCGAGGACGGCGGCTACTTCATGACCGCCGTGCTGCCGGCGCAGACCGAGGCCGACGATCCGCTGATGTCGCCGGTGACCTTCGCGCTTGCCGGCAACCGGCTGATCACCATCCGCTACCACGAACCCAAGGCCTTCAAGACCTTCCCGCTGCGCGCCGAAAAGGTGGCGACCGGCTGCACCAGCGGCGACACCATACTGATCGGCTTGCTGGAAGCGATCGTCGATCGCCTGGCCGACATCCTCGAGCGCGCCGGCCGCGAGGTGGAAGCGATCTCGCGCGACATTTTCGAGGCGCGCTCGACCAAGGCCTCGAAGCGCAACCGCGATTTCCAGGAACTCCTGAAAGGCATCGGCCGCAAGGAGGACATCGCTTCATCGGTCCGCGACAGCCTGATCTCGCTGCAGCGCCTTGCCGGCTTTCTCGCCCATGTCGCGGCCCAGACCAAGATGAGCAAGGACGTGCGCGCCCGCATCAAGACGCTGTCGCGCGATGTGCTCTCGCTCGCCGACCACGCCACGTTCCTGTCGCAGAAGATCTCCTTCCTGCTCGATGCCACGCTGGGCATGATCTCGATCGAGCAGAACGCCATCATCAAGATCTTTTCGGTCGCCGCCGTCATCTTCCTGCCGCCGACGCTTGTCGCCTCGATCTACGGCATGAATTTCGACATCATCCCCGAGCTCAAATGGGAGTTCGGCTACCCCTTCGCCATCGGCCTGATGGTGGTCTCGGCGATCCTGCCCTTCTGGTATTTCCGCCGCCGCGGCTGGCTCTGACGGCATTGGCCGGCAACGGCTGGCTTACCAGAAATCGCTTGACCAAATTGCCTTCGACCTTCATCCGGGAATGCCCGACTTGGGGATCACGCGTTCGTCAACCGGATAGTCAGCATGACCGGAAAGACCTGGGCCTATGAGGATTTCGTCGAAGGCGCCTCGCTCGACATCGGCAGCAAGGACGTAAGCGCTGCCGAAATCATCGAATTCGCCAGCGAATTCGATGCCCAGCCGATGCATCTCGACGAGGAAGCCGGCAAGGCAAGCATCCTTGGCGGGCTTTCGGCCTCCGGCTGGCACACCTGCGCGATGTTCATGCGCATGCTGTGCGACGCTTTCCTGCTCGATTCGACCTCTCAAGGCTCGCCCGGTATCGAGCATGTGAAATGGAAGAAGCCGGTTCTGGCCGGCGATCGGCTGACCGGCACGGTCACCATACTGTCCAAGCGCCAGTCCAAATCGAGGCCGCAGCTCGGCTTGATCACCATGCGCAGCGAGCTCGTCAACCAACACGGCGAAAGCGTCTTCGAGTTGGAGAACACCGGTATGTTCCTCGCGCGTGATGCCGCACAAGGCCTATCATGACCCTCGACGAATTCTTCCTGATCGGCCAGACCGTCACGCTCGGCTCGCACAAATTCGAGGCCGACGAGATCAAGGCGTTCGCCAGGAAATACGATCCGCAGGTCTTCCACGTCGACGAGGAGGCGGCGAAGAAGAGCGTGCTCGGCGGGCTCTGCGCCTCGGGCTGGCACACCGCCGCCACCTGGATGAAATACAACCTCGAAAAGCGCATGGAGACCGAGGGCGTGCGCTGGACCGGCCCTGGCCCGCAGCCCGAATTCGGCCCCTCGCCCGGCTTCCGCAACCTCAAATGGCTGAAGCCGGTCTATGCCGGCGAGACGGTGACCTTCACGCGCACCGCGCAAGCGCACCGCCCGCTTGCCGGGCGTCCGGGCTGGAACCTGCTCACGCTGCGCTGCGAGGCCTCCGATTCGACCGGCGACAAGGTGATTGAGTTCGACAGCGCCGTGCTGGTGAAGGTGGAGTAGCGCCACCTCTCCTTCTCCCCTAGGGGAGAAGGTGGATCGGCGCGCAGCGTCGAGACGGACAAGGGGTGTTCGAAAAAACGAGGCGCTAAAGAACAGAGTGCTTCAAGCGCCTATTTCTTTATCGCAGCGATCCCTTCCAACACCCCTCATCCGACCGAGCTTCGCTCGGCCACCTTTTCCCACAAGGGGAGAAGGGGAAGTCCGCGCTAATGCCCCTCGAAGCCGATCAGCGTCCGCACCGGCACGCCGAATGCTTCCAGCTTCTTGCGGCCGCCGAGATCCGGCAGGTCGATGACGAAGCAGGCGGCGACGATATCGGCGCCGATCTGCCTCAGTAGCTTCACCGCCGCTTCCGCCGTGCCGCCGGTGGCGATCAGGTCGTCGACCAGGATCACCTTCTCGCCGGGCGCAACGCCGTCCTTGTGCATCTCCATCTCGTCAAGCCCGTATTCGAGGCTGTAGGCCACGCGCACCGTCTCGTAAGGCAGCTTGCCCTTCTTGCGGATCGGCACGAAGCCGGCCGACAACTGGTGCGCCACCGCACCCCCCAGGATGAAGCCGCGCGCCTCGATGCCGGCGATCTTGTCGATCTTCAGCCCGGCATAAGGATGCACCAGCTCGTCGATGGCGCGGCGGAAGGCGCGCGCATTGCCAAGCAACGTGGTGATGTCGCGAAACAGAATACCGGGCTTGGGATAGTCCGGAATGGTGCGGATCGCCGCGAGCAGCGTGTCTTCGAGAGAGGGTTTCATCAGACGGAGGCTCCGCGATCTGGCTATCGGCTGTGCGTTGCGGCGCGCATCCGGTGACGCAACCCACAACGGCTACCGCGATGCAGCGCCCGAGACAAGCGCATCCGGCAAAGGATCAGTGCCGCTTGGGCTCGCGCGGTTGGATTGAAAGCGTAGGGAAATACTCAAGGAAAAGGGCGCCTCGCGGCGCCCTTCGAAAGCTTGCAGCAAATTGTGGCTCAGTGCGCCACGTCAGCCCACACCCTGCGCTTGGTGAGATAGACCAGTATGCCAAATGCCAGCAGAAAGAAAAGCACGCGGAAGCCGGTCTTCTTGCGCTCTTCCATATGCGGCTCAGCCGCCCAGGCCAGGAAAGTTGCCACGTCGCGCGAATATTGGTCGACCGTCTGCGGCGCGCCGTCGTCATAGGTCACCTGGCCGTCGGAGAGCGGCTTGGGCATTTTCAGCGACACGCCCGACATGAAGTACGGGTTGTAGTGCGTGCCCTCCGGGATAACCATGCCGGCTGGCGGTGTCTGGTCGTAGCCGGTCAGCAGCGAGTGGATGTAGTCGGGGCCGCCCGCGTCATACTGGGTGAAAATGTCGAAGACGAACTGCGGGAAGCCACGCTCGACGCCGCGCGCCTTGGCCAGCAGCGACATGTCCGGCGGCGCGGCGCCGCCATTGGCCGAAGCCGCCGCCTGTTCGTTCGGGAACGGCGCCGGGAAATAGTCGGAGGGCTTGCCGGGACGGTCGAACATGTCGCCGGCATCGTTGGGGCCGTCATGGATCGTGTAGCTCGCGGCCAGCGACTTGATCTGGGCCTCGGAATAGCCGAGCCCCGTCGGCCCCTGAAGCGTGCGGAAGGCCACCAGGTTCATCGAATGGCAGGCCGAGCAGACTTCCTTGTAGACCTTGAAGCCGCGCTGCAGCTGGCCCTTGTCATAGGTGCCGAACGGCCCCGAGAAGCTCCAGCTCATTTCCTTCGGTTCGTTGATCGGGAAATGCGTCGGTGCCGCCGCATTGTGCTCCTCTTCGGCGGCGAAGGCCGCGGTGCCCGCGACGACAAGGCCGAGCAGCGCCAGCGAGGTGAGAATCTTCTTCATGCCAAATCCCCTTAGATTCTCTACCGCTCAGCCCTTGGTCTGTGGTGCGGCCGTGGCGCCCGCCGGATGTCCGCTGCCGCCCTTGTTCTTTTCCAGCACCGCTTCCGTGATCGAGTTCGGCAGCCGCCTGGGCGTCTCGATCAGGCCGAGGACCGGCAGGATGATCAGGAAGAAGGCAAAGTAGAACAGCGTCGCCATCTGCGCCATGAACACGTAAGCGCCTTCCGCCGGCTGCGAGCCCAGCCATCCAAGCAGGATGGCGTCGGCGACGAACAGCCAGAAGAACAGCTTGTACCAGGGACGATAGACCGCCGAGCGCACCTTGGAGGTGTCGAGCCACGGCACCAGGAACAGCATGACGATGGCGCCGAACATGCACAGCACGCCGCCGAGCTTGGAGTTGATCGGCCCGACATTGAAGGTGATGGCGCGCAGGATCGCGTAGAACGGCAGGAAGTACCATTCCGGAACGATATGGGCCGGCGTCTTCAGCGGGTTGGCGACGATATAGTTGTCGGCATGGCCGAGATAGTTCGGCAGGTAGAAGACGAAATAGGCGAACACGAACAGGAACACGATCATGCCGAACGCGTCCTTGATGGTCGCATAGGGCGTGAAGGCGACGGTGTCCGTCTTCGACTTGACCTCGATGCCGGTCGGGTTCGACTGGCCCACGACATGCAGCGCCCAGATGTGCAGCACGACGACGCCGGCGATCATGAACGGCAACAGGTAATGCAGCGCGAAGAAGCGGTTCAGCGTCGGGTCGTCGACGGCGAAGCCGCCGAGCAGCAGCTGCTGGATCCAGTTGCCGACCAGCGGGATGGCGCTGAAGAAGCCGGTGATGACGGTGGCGCCCCAGAAGCTCATCTGACCCCAGGGCAGCACATAGCCCATGAAGCCGGTCGCCATCATCAGGAGGTAGATGATGCAGCCGAGGATCCACAGAAGCTCGCGCGGCGCCTTGTAGGAGCCGTAGAACAGGCCGCGGAAGATGTGGAGATAGACCGCGATGAAGAAGAACGAGGCGCCGTTGGCATGCATGTAGCGCAGGAGCCAGCCGGAGTTGACGTCACGCATGATCTTCTCGACCGAATCGAAGGCGAGATTGGTGTCGGACGTATAGTGCATCGCCAAGACGATGCCGGTCAGGATCTGCGCGACCAGCATGATCGACAGGATGCCGCCGAACGTCCACATGTAGTTGAGGTTGCGCGGCACCGGATAGGAGACGAAGCTGTCATGGATCAGCCGCGGCAGCGGCATGCGCGCGTCGAACCAGCGCTCGATACCGGTCTTGGGCGTATAGGTCGAGTGTCCCTCGCTCATCGAAATATCCCCTGCCTCAACCGATAAGGATCTTGGTATCGGAAATGAACTTGAATACCGGGATCGCCATGTTCTCCGGCGCCGGGCCTTTGCGGATGCGGCCGGCGGTATCGTATTGCGAACCGTGGCACGGGCAGAACCAGCCGCCGAAATCGCCTTCCTGGCCGAGCGGGATGCAGCCCAGATGCGTGCAGACCTGGACCATGACCATCCAGGCTTCCTTGCCGGGCGTGGTGCGGTTGGCGTCTGTCGCCGGCGCGTCGGATGGCAGGTTGGCGTTGCGCGCGATCGGATCCTTGAGATCGGCGAGATTGACGGCTTCGCCGTCCTTCATTTCCTTTTCGGTGCGGTTGCGCACCACCACCGGCTTGCCGCGCCACTTGACGATCAGCGAAGAACCGGGCTGCAGCGAGGCGACATCGACCTCGACCGAAGCCAGCGCCAGCGTCGAGGCATCGGGGCGCATCTGGTCGATGAACGGCCACGCGACGGCTCCAGCGCCGACAACGGCGGCCATGCCGGTGGCTACGTAGAGAAAATCGCGACGGTTGGGATCGTGGATGTCGGTTGCGCTCACGGGTGCCTGATCCTTTCGCCTCTTCCTAACCGGAGGCCGAGCCTTGTCCCCGCTCAATCGCACCTGCCCGACAGCGCATGGCGAACAGGCTAGCGAATTCCTCCGGCATTTGGATTTTCGGTTTATGCGTGCGGCCCGTTTTTGTCCAGTCGGGTGAAGGCACAAGGGCAGATTGTCGCGGGGATGCGCGGCGGCCGCGGCCGGCGCATCCCCGCCAGGCCGCCGGACGGGGTGAAACAGGGGGAAGTCCGGGGGGGGAAATCGGGCCGGTGTTCGCCTCGACATCGGCTCCTGGCCCGGTCTATTGTCCCGCCATGGCGCATGTCATCGAACGCGAGAGCTGGGCCGAGGCCTCCGACCGCTGGAAAGGCGAGCTGCAATGCGGCCAGTTCGGCGCCAATTCCTGCCTGATCTTCAACTATCAGCCGACGGTCGGCGGCGGCCCGCGCCTGCACAAGCACCCCTATGCGGAAATCTTCGTCATCCGCTCCGGCACCGGCCTGTTCACGGTCGGCGACCGGGAGATCAAGGCCACGGCCGGGCAAATCCTGATCGTGCCGCCGGACACGCCGCACAAATTCACCAATCTCGGCCCCGGTCCGCTCGAAAGCACCGACATCCACGAGAACGGCCACTTCATCACCGAGTGGCTGGAATAGCGGTTTTAGCTGGCGCCCAGCCTGACCAGAATAGCCCTCGGGATGTCGTACTCGCGGATCACGGCATCGTGCTTGCGCAGACCGCAAAGCTCGCGCTGGATGAAATAGCCGTGCACGGCCGCGGCCGCCTCCTTCAGCAGCCGGTTGCGATGCTCGCCCTCGCCGCCCTCGCGCAATTTGGCAAGGGTTTCCTCCACGCGCTGGCCGGCGCGGCCGAGCGCGGCGGCTTTTTCGGCGAGGATTTCGTGGCCGAGCAGGTCGAGCGCGCTTTCCTGCGCGCCTGACCGTCCGAAATTGGTGGGCATACGTACCGACATGGTGCCGTTCTACTCCGCCGGCCGCGTCTCTTCCAGCGCGCTTTCCTCGTTGAACAGGAAGCCGCCGGACTGTCGTTTCCAGAGCCGCGCATAGAGTCCGTCGAGCGCCACCAGCTCGTCATGCGTGCCCTGTTCGACGATGCGGCCGCCGTCGAGCACCACCAGCCTGTCGAGCGCCGCGATCGTCGATAGCCGGTGCGCGATGGCGATCACGGTCTTGTTCTCCATCAGCCTGGTCAGATTCTCCTGGATTGCCGCCTCGATGTCCGAATCGAGCGCCGAGGTCGCCTCGTCGAGAATCAGGATCGGCGCATCCTTGAGGAACACGCGCGCGATGGCGACGCGCTGCCGCTGGCCGCCCGAGAGTTTCACGCCGCGCTCGCCGACATAGGCCTCGTAGCCGGCGCGATCGCGGTTGTCGCGGAGCCCCAGGATGAAATCATGCGCCTCGGCCTTCCGGGCGGCGGCGATCACCTGCGCATCGGTGGCGTCCGGCATGCCGAGCTTGATGTTGTCGCGCAGCGAGCGGTGGAAAAGCGCGGTATCCTGGCTGACGACGCCGATATTGCCGCGCAGCGAGTTCTGCGTCACATGCGCGATATCCTGGCCGTCGATCAGGATCTGGCCGCCTTCCAGGTCGTAGAGGCGCAGGATCAGGTTTGCCAACGTCGTCTTGCCAGCGCCCGACGGGCCGACCAGACCGACCTTTTCGCCCGGACGCACCATGAGATCGATTCCGTCGAGCACACCCGCCCCCTTGCCGTAGTGGAAGGTGACGTTGCTGACGTCGATGCGGCCGCCGGTGACGATCAGTTCTCCGGCGTCCGGCGCGTCGGTCAAGCCCAGCGGCTGCGAGATCAGCGCCTTGGAATTCTCCAGCACGCCGAGATTTCGCAGGATGCTGTTGAGCTGCATCATCAGGCGGCCGAGCAGCATGTTGAGCCTCAGCACCAGCGACAGGGTGAAGGCGACGGCGCCGACGGTGATCGAGCCTTCGACCCACAGATAGATGGCGAAGGCCGCGATCGCCGTGATCATGACGCCGGAGAGCATGGTGAGCGCCATGCGCACGCCGGTCAGCCGGCGCGTGAACGGCCGCAGCGCGTCGAGATAGATGTCGAAGCCGTTGCGGATATAACGGTCGTCGCCATCGGCCGAAAACAGCTTCAGCGTCTGCACGTTGGAATAGGAATCGACGATGCGGCCGGTGATCATCGAGCCGGCCTCGGCGGTCGCCTCGGCATGTTTGCGGATCGCCGGCAGGTAGAGCTTGGCCAGCCAGCCGAACGCGGCGATCCACACCACCACCATGACCGCCAGCCGCAGATCCAGCCCCGCGACCAGCGCCAGCGTCGTGACCGTGTAGACGATCATGAACCAGACCACCTCGATGAAGCTTTCCATCAGGTCGCCCGTCGCCTGCCCCGCCTGCCAGACCTTGGTTGCGATGCGGCCGGCGAAATCGTTCTGGAAGAAGGCGTAGGACTGGCGCGAGACATGCCGGTGCGCCTGCCAGCGCACCAGATTGTAGAAGCCGGGCGTGATCGTCTGCTCGTCGACCAGCGCCGAAAGGCCGACGACCGCGGTGCGGATGACGAGCACCACCGCCCCCATGAACAACAGCTCGGGGCCGGCCGCGGCCCAAAGTGCGTGCCAGCTGCGGTCGCCCGGCAATTGATCGAGGATATCGACCAGCCTTCCGACGAAATAGAACAGGCCGGCTTCGACCAGCGGCGCAATGCCGCCGATGATCAGCATGGCGAAGAAGGCGAGCTTCGCCTGCCCGACATAGTGCCAGAGGAAGGCGCCGACGCTGGCGGGCGGCCGCAGATTGGCGGGCTCGCGGAACGGGTAGACCCAGTGCTCGAACCAGCGATAGATGGCCTGCATCATTGGGCGGCTTCACCTTTCGTCGCCAAACCGTCGGCGACCGGCTTCTCCTCGAGCAGGAACCCGCCCGACTGGCACCGCCAGAGCTGGGCGTAGAGCCCGCCTTTGGCGATCAGAACCTCATGCGAGCCGTCCTCGATGATACGGCCCTTGTCCATGACGACGAGCCGGTCCATCGCCGCAATCGTCGACAGGCGATGGGCGATGGCGATGACGGTCTTGCCCTGCATGAGCTTGTAGAGGTTCTCCTGGATGGCGGCCTCAACCTCCGAATCGAGCGCGGACGTGGCCTCGTCGAGAATGAGGATCGGCGCATCCTTCAGCATAACGCGGGCAATCGCGATGCGTTGCCGCTGGCCGCCGGACAGCTTCACCCCGCGCTCGCCGACGAGCGCCTCATAGCCGCTTTGCCCATGCGGATCGGTCAGTCCCGCGATCACATCGTCGATCTGCGCGGCTTTCGCAGCGCTGAACATCGCCTCGTCGCTGGCCGACTGGCGGCCATATTTGAGGTTCTCGCGGACGGATCGATGCAAAAGCGAGGTGTCCTGGTTGACGAAGCCGATCGCCGCCCGAACGCTCTCCTGCGACACGTTGCGGATGTCCTGTCCGTCGATCAGCACCTTGCCGTCCTGCACGTCGAATAGCCGCAGCACGAGGTTGACCAGCGTCGACTTGCCGGCGCCGGAACGCCCGATCAGGCCGACCCGCTCGCCCGGCGCGATCGTCAGCGACAGATCGTCGATGACGCCGCCTTTGCCGTCCTTGCGCCAATAGTTGAAGTTCACCCGGTCGAACTCGATGCCGCCGGCAGTCACGACGAGGGCCGGTGCATCAGGCTGGTCCTGCATGGTGATGGGACGCGCGATCGTCGTCATCGAATTGCTGGCGACGCCGATCTGCCGGAAGACGTTGGCGCCGACATCGAGGATCCTGCCGGAGATGTTGGCGATCTGCAGCGCGAAGGGTATCGCCGTCGCCACCGCCGCCGTGGTCATGGCGCCGGCGTTCCAGCCCGCGAGCGCCAGCCAGCTTATGGCGACAAGCAGCGCCGCGTTGAGGACGAACAAGGCCGACCACATCAGCGTGAAAACGCGCATCAGCCGGTAAAACGTGTCGGCGTGCTCGGCCACCGCTTGCGAGACATATTTGTCTTCATGCTCGCCGGTCGAGAATGTCTTCAGCGTCAGGATATTGGTGTAGCTGTCGACCATACGGCCGCTCACCTGCGACCACCGCTCCGACAGTTGGGACGAGCGCTGGGTGATCCTCGGCATCGCAAACCAGAAGATCAGGCAGTAGAACACCAGCCACACCGCCACCACGGCCAAGAGAAGCGGGTCGAGCCGCGCCAGCACCACGATGGCGACCGCAACGAAGACCAGCGCGTACCAGACGGCATCGACGGTGAGATTGACGCTCATCTCCACTGAATCGCCGCTTTGCATGACCTTTGTTCCAATGCGGCCGGCGAAGTCGTTCTGGAAGAACGACCAGTCCTGGCGCACGACATGCCAATGGCTCTGCCAGCGGATGAGGTCGATGAGGTTCGGCGCGATGGCGTGGTTGCGGATGAGCGCGTCGATGACCATCGCGAGCGGACGCAGCGACACGACGATCGCCATCATGACGAGCAGCGGCCCATGCGCGGCGAAGAAATCGCCCGGCGTGGTGCTGGAGAGCAGGCCCACGATCAGCCCGACGAAAATCGGCAGCATCGCGTCCACTATCGCCGCGACCGCAACGATGATCATGCGCAACCAATAGGCGGCGCGAAACTGCCTTATGAAATACCAGTAGAACCGCCGGAGCCCCATTGGCGGCTGCCGGTCTTCGGCCAGCGCCACCGGCGAATAACGGCTTTCGAACCAGGTGAAGATGCGGTCGAACATTTTTCTCTCATAGACGCCGGAAACCCGCCGGCACCCGAATGGTCGCCGACGGGCCTCTGACCGGGTCGAGGCAGGCCTCTGACCAGGTCGTGGTTACGCCCGGGATCGATTCCCCGCAATCGCCGTAACCTTGATGCCGGAGCGGCCCGACAGAACCGTCGGGCGTTCCAAGTCTTTGTTTTGCGAGAATTCCAGACGGAAAACCGCTACGCACTTTTCCTGGAATTGCTGCAATCGCGATCGCGTTACTCCGCCGCCATCTCGGATTGAGGCGCCTTCGCATCGGACTCAGCCGGCGCTTCATCGAGCAGGAAGCCGCCGGACTGGCGCTGCCAGAGCTGGGCGTAGAGCCCGCCCTTGGCGACGAGTTCCTCATGCGAGCCTTCCTCGATGATGCGGCCCTTGTCCATGACGACGAGCCTGTCCATCGCCGCAATCGTCGACAGCCGGTGCGCGATGGCGATGACGGTCTTGCCCTGCATCAGCTTGTAGAGGTTCTCCTGGATGGCCGCCTCGGCTTCCGAATCGAGCGCCGAGGTCGCCTCGTCGAGGATCAGGATCGGCGCGTCCTTCAGCATGACGCGGGCGATCGCGATGCGCTGCCGCTGGCCGCCGGACAATTTGACGCCGCGATCGCCGACATGGGCGTCGAATCCCTTGCGGCCGTTGTGGTCCGAAAGCCCGCCGATGAAATCGAGCGCCTCCGCCCGGCGCGCCGCCTCGGTGAGCATCTCGTCGGTCGCGTCGGGCCGGCCGTAGAGGATGTTCTCCTTCACCGAGCGGTGCAGCAGCGAGGTGTCCTGCGTCACCATGCCGATCTGCGCGCGCAGCGAATCCTGGGTCACGGCGGCTATCTCCTGGCCATCGACCAGGATCCTGCCGCTTTCCAGGTCGTAGAAGCGCAGCAAAAGGTTGACCAGCGTCGACTTGCCGGCGCCGGAGCGGCCGACAATGCCGACCTTCTCGCCCGGCCTCACGGTGAGCGACAGCTTCTCGATGACGCCTTTCTGCTTACCGTAGTGGAAGCCGATATCGTCGAAACGGATCTCGCCCTGGCTGACGGCGATGTCCTTCGCGCCCGGCCTGTCCTCGACCAAGCGCGGCAGCGAGATCGACTGGATGCCGTCCTGGACCGTGCCGATATTCTCGAACAGCCCGGACATTTCCCACATGATCCACTGCGACATGCCCCACATGCGCAGCACCAGGCCGATGACCACGGCGACGGCGCCGATCGTCACCGCCTGGCCGAGCCACAGCCACAGCGAGATCGCCGTGACGGAGAACAGAAGCAGGGAATTCAGGATGTATAGCAGGCCGTAGAGCACCGTCACCAGCCGCATCGAGCGGTAGACGGTGTCGAGGAAGCTCGCCATGCCCTCTTTGGCGAAGGTCGCCTCGCGGCGCGCATGCGAAAACAGCTTCACCGTCTGGATGTTGGTGTAGCTGTCGACGACGCGGCCGGTCATGGTCGAGCGCGCATTGGCCTGCTCCTCGCCGACCTTGCCCAGCCGCGGGATGAAAAAGCGCAGGAGCAAGATATAGCCGACCAGCCAGACGGCGAGCGGTGCGGCCAGCCGCAAGTCGGCCGAGCCGACGATGAACAGCATGCCGAGGAAGTAGACGACGACGTAGTTCAAGACGTCGATGAGCTTGATCACGCATTCGCGCACGGCGAGCGCCGTCTGCATCAGCTTGGTGGCGATGCGGCCGGCGAACTCGTCCTGATAGAAGGCCATCGACTGCTTCAAGAGATAGCGATGCACCTGCCAGCGGATGCGCATGGGATAATTGCCCATCAGCGTCTGCTGGTTGAGCAGCGAATGCAGCCAGACCGTGCCCGGCAGCGCGAACAGCACGATGAAAGCCATGCCGGCGAGCTTCCAGCTCTCGGTCTGCAGGAAGGTTTCGCGGTTCTGCCCCGACAGCCAGTCGACGATGCGGCCCATGAAGCCGAACATCCACACTTCGGCGATGGAGATCGCCGTCACCAGCAACCCGTCGACAATGATATAGGGCCAGGCCCCGCGCGTATGATGCACGCAGAAGGCGACCAGCGTCTTCGGCGGCTCGACCGGCTCCGCGGCGGGAAACGGATTGAGCCTGTTTTCAAACCAGCGGAACATTTCAGGCACTCGACTTGTCTATGCGCTCACGCGGCGCGGGATTGATGGGCAAGGCTTTGCGGCCGCGAGGCATTGCGGGCCGGCGACACGGAATCATCCGCGTCGCCGTCCCTGCTGCGCGCAATATAGGGTTTCGCCGGCATTTCGCCGACAGGCTCGTTCGACGATCCTGACGACCCCGAGCTTGCCGATGAAAAGCCGGAGCCCGCCCGGTTCCGGTCACCGGGCCGGATCAGACGGATGATCCGGCGCACCAGCGTGGGTCGGCTGTGATCGGGCACCGCGCGCGAGAAATCGACATCCGGCAGCATGCCGCGATGCGGCCTGCGCCGTTCCTCGGCATGCACCGCCGACGAATAGGTCTCGCCGATCAGCAGCGCCCAGGTCGCCACCTTGCGCTCGTGCAGGCTTCTTGACCCCGGTATTTTATAGGGATCGAACATTGGTCCGTCCTCCATATGCAAATGCGTTAAAAAGGGTGATGCGGCCTCGACCACCGGCATTCGACCGAAGGCGCGGATCGAATCGGTCGGGACGGGACGGCAAGCGTCGATTGGGACGCGGCAAGCGTCGGCCTCGACACGTTCAGCTGGGGCGCGGCGCCCCTTTGGCAGTTTGAAAAACATCGCAAGATTCCTTCGAAGGCCGAAAACTGGGTTCGGCGGGAATCGGTGCGATCAGGACTTAAAGTGTCAGAAGAATCGTCGTACCGAAACCGCCGGCGGGCATACGTGAGCCCCGGATGGGAGCTGGATGTGCATGGTCATCATGTGTTCCCCTCCATTCGGTTCGGGTTGACGATGGTGGGCATATACTCGACTTCGCAGAAAATGGCCACCCGCCAGTCCAGAAATCGCCGAAAGCCAGAGATGCCTGTGGCCGATCTGCCACTTATTAGCAGGATGCGAAAATGAACGATCGTCTCCGCGTCGCGCTCTACCAGCCGGATATCGCCGGCAACACCGGGACAATCCTGCGCTTCGCCGCCTGCCTCGACATCGGTGTCGACATCATCGAGCCGGCCGGTTTCCCGCTCTCCGACCGAGCGCTGAAACGGGCCGGCATGGACTACCTCGAAATGGCGGCGCTTTCCCGCCATGCCGACTGGCACGCCTTCGAGGCGTGGCGAAAAACCAGCGCGCGCCGCCTCGTGCTGCTCACCACCAAGACCACCAGCGCCTACACGGACTTCGCCTTTGCCGCCGGCGATATTCTCCTGTTCGGCCGCGAATCCGCGGGCGTGACGGAAGAGGTCCATCAGGCGGCGGACGCGCGACTGACCATTCCGATGCGGCCGGGCGCGCGCAGCATCAATGTCGCGCTGTCCGTCGCCATGGTCGCGGGTGAAGCGCTCCGCCAGATCGGCTAAAGCAATTCCAGGAAAAGTGTGAAACGGTTTTCCGTTCGGAATTGCGTCGAAACAACGAGCCAGCTTTCGCGCTTCGGCGCTATCCCGAATCCCCGTCCCTTCGGCCGTCATTCTTGCCCAGGCGCACATCGCCTTCTCCTGCATTTGCCATGTGGTCGCTCTCTGGCTACAAGCTCAACTTAACTTGAGGTCAAGCGGGAATTTGAGAATGACTCCGGTAAGGGAATTGACGGTTGGTCAGGTGGCGATGCGCAGCGGCGTTGCGGTATCGGCGCTGCATTTCTACGAGGCGCGCGGGCTGATCCGTAGCCATCGCACGTCCGGCAATCAGCGGCGCTACAGCCGCGACGTGCTACGGCGTGTGGCGATCATCCGTGTCGCCCAGGAGGTCGGCATCTCACTTGCCGACATCGCCGCGGCATTTCAATCCCTGCCGGAGGGCCGCACCCCAACGCGCGAGGACTGGAACCTGCTTTCGACAGCCTGGCGCGACGAGCTCGACCAGAAGATCGCTCAGCTCAAGAAACTGCGCGATGGGCTGACCGATTGCATCGGCTGCGGCTGCATGTCGATCGACAAATGCCCGCTGAGAAACAAGGAAGATCGGCTGAGCGCCCAAGGGTCGGGAGCGAGGCGGCTGTTGGTCGAGCGCTGAGCGGAGCCGCCTAAATGCTTGTTTCTCAAACGCGACAAATATCCCGCTGTCGAGATCATCGCAAAAATGGTCATTGCAAGACAAGGCTCTTGGCCTGCAGGAGAACGCCTTCGACGTCAATCTTTTCCGCAACCCGGTGGATCGCAGCGGCATGAGTTGGAGCGCCATCGCGTCCTTCGGTCCGAAGGCCTTGTACGACCTGAACCTCGCCGCGCAGGATTTCGCCTCGCGCCAGCGGCCTTCCCCAGCCGGCCTCGCCGAAGCTTCGGCGCATGATCTCTACCTCGCCCCCCATTGCGACGACATCTGCTTTTCGCTTGGAGCCTTCGCGCTCAGGCGGCGAAAAGGCGTTCTGCTCACCTTGTTCTCGAAGTCCGGCTATGTGGCCCGGCCGCGGACGGTCGCCGCGCATGGTGACGAGCGCATCGCTGCGATTTCCAGCCTGCGCCAGCGCGAAGATCTTGCCTTTGCCAGCCAAGTTGGCCTGCGCCTGTATTTCGGCGGGCTCGACGAGGCGCCGCTGCGCGGCCATGCCCCCTTCGACACCGCCAAGGCGGAGGACGACGCGCGGCGGCTCGACGGCGCCGTCATCGCGGCGATTTTCGCGGCGGCAACGGAATGGCCAAAGGATCGGCGGCCCTGGCTCTTCTGTCCGATGGCCATCGGCGGGCATATCGACCACATGGTGGTCCTCAAGATCGTGTTGCGGCACTACGACGCCCTGCGGGCGCGCTGGCGCATCGCCTTCTACGAAGATCTGCATTATGCCTCGGCCTGGCGGGTCCGGGCGCCCGGGCTTGCGAGATTCGAGCAGCTTGCCGCGTGGCTGAAGGCGCGGCGCTCGATCTGGCCCATCGGCGCGGCGGCCGACAAATTGGCGCTTGCCGCGCTGTATCCGAGCCAGTTCGTCGAACTGCCGGCCTCGATAAAGCCGTTCACGCCAGCGCAGCGCATCCCGACCCCCGCGCATGAGGCGCTCTGGAGCGCCGAGCAGGCATGACCCACGACGGCCCGGCCCTGCCGTCCCTGCACTCCGCTTGGACGGAGGTCGCCAGGAACTGGTCGCACCCGACCGACAAATGGCGCCGGCTGATAGCCCGCCTTCGGCGGCCAGGGCCTTCCATTGCCGCATCAGAGTTTTCCGCCCTGGCGCGCTCGCCAGAAGATCTTGGCGACTTGCGTCCGCATTTGCTCGTCCTGGTGCCCTGGCTGCCGATGGGCGGCGCCGAGGTGCTGCTGGCCGATATCCTCGACAGCCTCAAGGCCGAATGGCGCCTCAGCATCGTCACCACCGAGACCGGCGACCAGGCGCTGGCGCCGGCATTCGCGGCAATCACCACGGAAATCTACCATTTGCCCGACTTGGTCGAGCGGCGGCATTGGTTCGAATTCGTCGCCGCGCTTATGGCCTCGCGCGATTCCAAGGCGATCCTGTCCAGCGGATCGCGCTTCCTCTACAAGAATCTGAAGCGGATCAAGGCGCGCTTTCCGGCGATCCTGAGCTACGACATTCTGCACAATGACGCGCCAAAGGCGCATTTGGCTTCGGCGCTCCGTGCCAGGCTGCACATTCATCGCCTCATCGCCGTGAACGAAAGAATCCGACGCTCGCTCGCCTGCGGCGGCGCCAGCCCCGGGACAGTGGTCGTCATCCCCAACGGCGTTGATTACGAAGGCGTCTTCAATCCGCAAGGGGTCGACCTCGGCGCGGCCCGCAGGCGCTTCGGAATCGGCGATGGCACCTTCGTCATCGGTTTCGTCGGGCGGATGAGTGAGGAAAAGCGCCCTCTCGCCTTCCTGGCGGTGGTGGCGCCGATCCTCGCCGCCCACGCCAATGTCCGGATCCTCGTGCTGGGCGACGGTAAGATGAAGACTGCGTTTCGCGATGCGGCCCGTGCCGCCGGCATAGCCGACCGCGTGCATCATTTGCCTCGCGTCGATCGCGCGGCAATGCCACAGTTTTACGCCGCGTGCGGCATCCTCGTGATGTCGTCGCGCATCGAAGGCACGCCGCTGGTGATGCTTGAGGCATTGGCGATGGGCTGCCCGGTGGCGACCACCGATGTCGGCGATGCGGCGCTGGTCATCCGCGAAGGCATCAACGGCTTCATCGTTCCGGTCGCGGCTCCGGAAGCTCTGACGCCGCGCATTGCCGGGCTGGTCGGCGACGAGGCAGCCGTCGAGCGGATGCGCGCGGCGGCCCGGCAATCGATCGTCGACACCGGACGTTCGGCCGACGCCATGCTGGCCGCCTATCGGGCATTGATGCGGCCATCCCGGCAAACCCCGTGAATATCGAGGCCGAACCGGCTGCGATCGCGGCGCGCTTCAATCGGCCGCCGGCAGCCGGCGCATGGTGAACTCGATCAGGTCGCCCGGACGTTCGAACCAGCTTTCGATCTCGGTCCAGTAGGCCTGCTTCGGAAAACGCTCGAACCACTCTTTCGCCTTCAGGCGCGCCGCCGGCCGCGGCAGCACGAAGGTCTCGCGCAGGAATCCGTCGCGCGGCTGGTTTGCACGCTCGGCCCGCGAACGTTCCAGCCTCTTCTTCAAGCCATCCAGCGGCGGTCTTGCCGGGGTGCGCACGAAGGAAACTCCTTTGCACCTGGATCAGACAGGACTTGACCCTTGTCCTCAAGAGATTAGGGATCGCGGGCGGAAAAAACCAGTGGTCCGATTCCAACACTCGCCTGCATACCCGCAAGACCGTTGCGGGTGTCGGAATCGCAAGGGCCGCTAGCAAGTTTTTGTTTCTAGTGGAGTTTTCGAATTTGACATTCGCATCGTGCCCTGAGCCACGCGGTGTGCAAATGTCGAATCCGCTCCACCAGGTCATTTGTCAGGCAAGTAGGCCTGGGACTGGAGACCGAATTGGAAAGACCTGACCTTCCGGTGGGCCTGCCGGCCGACATCGAGCAGAAGAAGATGAAGGCCCGCCTCTGGTTCGAGGCCTTGCGCGAGCGGATCTGCGCCACCTTCGAGCAGATCGAGCAGGAGCTCACCGGCCCGCAAGCGTCATGGTCGCCCGGCCATTTCGAAAAAACCCCCTGGGAGCGCGACGAAGGCCGCGGCGGCGGCGGCACCATGTCGATGATGCGCGGTCGCGTCTTCGAGAAGGTCGGCGTGCACACCTCGACCGTCTATGGCGAATTCTCGTCCGAGTTCAGGAAACAGATTCCCGGTGCCGAGGAAGACCCGCGCTTTTGGGCGAGCGGCATTTCGTTGATCGCCCACCCCTGGAACCCCAACGTCCCGGCCGTGCACATGAACACGCGCATGGTCGTCACCACGCGTCAGTGGTTCGGCGGCGGCGCCGATCTGACGCCGGTGCTCGACCGTCGCCGCACCCAGGACGATCCCGACACGATCGCCTTCCATCGCGCCATGCAGTTCGCCTGCGAGAGGAACGCCGCCGTCGCCGACTATCCCAAATTCAAAGCCTGGTGCGACGAATATTTCTTCCTGCCGCACCGCAACGAGGCGCGCGGCATCGGCGGCATCTTCTTCGATTGGCTGCATTCGGACGAGGCCAGCGGCGGCTGGAACGCCGATCTCAATTTCGTCCAGGATGTCGGACGCTCCTTCCTCGTCGTCTATGCCCATCTGGTGCGGGGCAACTTCAACCAGCACTGGACCGATGGCGAGCGCGACGAACAGCTCGTCCGGCGCGGCCGCTACGTCGAATTCAACTTGCTTCACGATCGCGGCACCATCTTCGGCCTGAAGACCGGCGGCAATGTCGCCTCGATCCTGTCCAGCCTGCCGCCCGAGGTAAAATGGCCGTAACGATCCGGTGAGCTCGGCCATGGCCGCATTGCTGTCCCATTCGCCGAATCTTGGCGGGCAATGTGGCAGGTTCGATATCTTTTTCGTCTAATATCCTTTTGAAAAAATTGAGTTATTTAAGATCGTCGGGTCGGGAAGCGCCGACGGTCGAAGCGGAGATCACTTGTCTCCGCCGGCCGTGACCCGACGCGACTTGACGGCCCCGAGCAAAGAGGGGTGCCTGATCAAACGGGCACCCGCATTCCAGGAGAGCATGCCATGCGCAAGCTTATCGTGACGGCGGCAGCCGCCGCCTTTCTCGCCTCCGGTGGCGCCGCGTTCGCGGCGGTCAAGCACACCACCGGCACCGTGAAGAGTTTTGACGGAACGGCCATGAGCCTTGTTCTGGACGATGGAGCCACTTTCACCTTGTCCAAAGCCTTCAAGGATCCCGGCATCCAGGCCGGCGAGAAAGTCCGCGTATCCTGGGACATGAGCGGCAAGAACAAGATTGCCGAGGCCGTCAAGATCATGAAGTAACGACCTTGCCCGGAAGGTCCAGTTCTCAGGCAGCAGGGAAAGGCGGGGCGTAGCGCTCCGCCTTTCCTTCCATTCCGGGACAGGGACTTTCGATGCAACCGAACCGTCCGACACGTGTTATGATAGTCCGGCAGAGCAACCGGAAGAGGCGCGCCGCCGTTTCCCTCCCGGACTGCCAAGACAAAATCAGGGGCGGCCGGCCAGCCAAAGTCGAACCACCCCACGCTAGGAAAGGAAGAGTCATGAAGGAATTCCAATGCGGATCGCTGGTTCCCGGCTGTGACTGGCACACGCGCGCCGACGAGGAAGCCGAAGTCATGCGCCGCGCCGTCGAGCATATGCGCGAGACGCATGGCGAAACCGTCATCCGCGAGACGATGATCGAGGCGATCCGTTCGCGCATCCAGAAGGTCCGCGACGCGGCCTGAATCTGGCGACCGCTAATGCATGTCGCCCAGAAGTGTGCTCGGTTCTGGGACAACGACATGCATCAAAACAAAGACTTAAAGCGCGTCGCCTGAATCCGGTTCAGCGCGACGCGCTTTAGGTTTCCAGCGCTTGCGCGGCGCGTTTCACGAGCGCGCCGCGTTCCAGGGTGAAGCCCGACTCGACCCATTCCCTCTCGAGGTTCTTCAGCGTTGCGCCGAGCTTCGGCCCGGGCGACGCGCCAAGCCCGGTCAGGTCGGCGCCCTTGATCGGAAACGCCGGCTTTTCCCATTTCAGCGTGAAATTGAGCAGGCGTGAAAAACCGCCGGCTTCGATCATCGCCTGATTGTCCTCGATGGCACGCGTCCGCGCGGCGGCAAGCGCCAGCCGAATGCGGTCGAGATAGCCGCCGCAATCGCCGTAGTAGAGTTTCTTGGCCAATTCGGTCTCGGTCATCTTGGCATCCGGCGCAACGGTCAGCGCCCAATGCCGCAGCCGGTCGGCATCGTCGTTCGAAAGCCGCAGCCGTTCGCCAAGCGTCTTCATACGCACGGCATCGGGCGGAAGGATCGCCTCCAGCCTCAGCATCGGATCGACGGCCCAGCCGAGATCCTTTCCGGCCTTGACCAGGCCATGGATGGCATCGATGCCCCATTTCTCGCTCTCCGGCAGCACGGCGGTGAGCACGCCGGCCTGGCGCATCCATAGCAGCGCGCGCGAGGGATCCGGAGCCGACAGGAGCTTCTTCAGCTCGGACCAGACGCGTTCGGCGGAAAGCCGCGCGAGCCCTTCCTTCAGCCTGGCGCAGGCCTTCAGCCCTTCCGCGTCCGGCCGTCCCTCGCCATACCAGGCAAAGAAACGGAAAAAGCGCAGGATGCGCAGATAATCCTCACGGATGCGCGCCTCCGCGTCGCCGATGAAGCGCAGCCGCCGCGCTTCGATGTCGGCAATGCCGCCGACGAGGTCGACGACCCTGCCGTCCGCTTCGGCATAGAGCGCGTTGATGGTGAAGTCGCGTCGCTCGGCGTCGGCTTTCCAGTCGCGTCCGAAGATCACTTTTGCCCGCCGGCCATCGGTCTCGACATCGGCTCGCAGCGTCGTGACCTCATAGGGCTTGCCGCCCGCGACCACGGTGATGGTGCCATGCTCGATACCTGTTGGCACCGTCTTGAAGCCGGCCGCCTCGGCGCGCCGGACCGTTTCCTGCGGCACGGTGGTCGCGGCGATGTCGATGTCGGCGACCGGCTGGCCCATCAGTGCATTGCGCACCGCGCCGCCTGCGACACGCGCTTCCTCGCCGCCTTGCTTCAGCGCCGCAAGCAGCTTCTGCAGGTGCTTGTCGTTCAGCCAATCGGCCCTGCCCGAGAGTGACGCCTCAGCGCTCAACCATAAAGCCTTTCATAGAGGGTACGGATGATGCCGGCGGTGACGCCCCAGATGCGCTGGCCGCCATAGGGCATCTCATAGAAGAACCATTCGAGCTCGTTCCACATGCGGCTGTCGCGCGCGTGATTGGCCGGGTCCATTAGGAAGCTCAAGGGCACCTCGAAGGCAGCGTCGACCTCATCGGCATTGAGCGTCAGCGAAAAACCCGGCCGCACGATGGCAAGCACCGGCACGATGCGGTAGCCGCTGCCGGAGACGTAGTCCGGCATGCGGCCGATGATCTCGATATGGTCGCGATCGAGACCGATCTCCTCGAAGGTCTCGCGCAGCGCCGTGGCCTCGGGGCCTGGATCGGTCGGATCGATGGTGCCGCCTGGAAAAGCCACCTGGCCGGAATGGCTGCGCAGCTTCTCGGCGCGCTTGGTGAGCAGCACCATGGCGCCCTCGGCACGGTCGACCACGGGGATCAGCACCGCCGCGTCGCGTAGCGGCTTGATGTGCTTGAACCTTGGATGGTCGGGATTGAAGCGGTGGTCGCCGAAATCGTCGCCCGGGCCGAACGCGGCCTGCGCCGCGACGCGCGCCCGAAAATCCGCGATCGAAAACGCCGCCGGCGTCATCTGATCCATCACGCGCTCAGCCGTCTCAGTTTGTCGGCCGGCATGATCGGATAGACCTCGCCGCCCGAGCGGACCGCGAACATCGCCCTGCCGTCGATGTCGATCTCCTCGCCATGCTCGACCAGTTCATACATCACCGGCCGCGCCACCAGCGCCTCCAGCCGCCCGCGCACCAGCACATAGGGTTTCAGGCCACCGGTTTCGTCCTCGTCGAGGAAGCGCAGCGGATGGCCGGGGCCGGCGGCGACGACATCGCCGACATTGGTGCGGAAGGTGATGACCTGCTCGTCCCCGCTGCCGGACACATTCATTTCGACGGCGACGAAGGGCGCATCGACGACGCGGATCCCGACCCGCTCGACCGGGGTCACCAGATAGGTCTTGCCGTCCGCATCCTTGCGCAGGACGCTGGAAAACAGCTGCACCAGTGGCATGCGGCCGATCGGCGTGCCGAGATAGAACCAGGTGCCGTCCGCCTTGATCTCCATGTCGAGATCGCCGCAGAAGTCCGGATTCCAGCGCTCGACCGGCGCCGGCCCCTTGCCTGCGCGCGCCGCGCGCGAAATCAGCGCCTCCAGGCCGCGCGCCTCGGTGGCGCCAGTCAGACTCTGCTTGCTCAGGCTCTGCTCGCCCGGGCTTTGTTCACGATGTTCGCTGCGTTCAGCCATGGTCACGAAATAGTCACTGTTGTCCCGATTGTCAGCCTTGTCCGCCCAAGTCTGTGATTTAAGTACGATTGCAGGCGCCAGGCGGGGCCGAATCGCGGCATTCTGCACCATTGAGAATGCAGGCCGGTATTTCCAACCACAAGGATCGAAACGGCATGAGCGTGATGATCAAGGAAAGCCCGATCAGCGAAACCGCGATGATCGAGGAAGCCGAAAAGGCGCTGGCCGACATCTCCAGGGTCCGCGACGCGGTCGGTCGGGTGATCTTTGGCCAGGAAGCCGTCGTCGAGCGCACGCTGGTGGCGTTGCTGGCCGGTGGCCATGCGCTGCTGGTCGGCGTGCCGGGCCTGGCCAAGACCAAGCTGGTCGAGACGCTTGGCATCGTGCTCGGCCTCGATTCGCGCCGCGTCCAGTTCACCCCCGACCTGATGCCATCGGATATCCTCGGCTCCGAGGTGATGGAGCAGGACGAGTTCGGCAAGCGTTCCTTCCGCTTCATTTCCGGGCCGATCTTCACGCAATTGCTGATGGCGGACGAGATCAACCGCGCCTCGCCGCGCACGCAATCGGCGCTGCTGCAGGCGATGCAGGAATATCATGTCACCATCGCCGGCGCCCGCCACGACCTGCCCTCGCCCTTCCACGTGCTGGCGACGCAGAACCCGCTGGAACAGGAAGGCACCTATCCGCTCCCCGAGGCCCAGCTCGACCGCTTCCTGATGCAGGTCGACATCCTCTATCCGGAAATCGAGGCGGAACGCCGCATCCTGCTCGAAACCACCGGCGTCGACGAGGCCAAGGCCGACAACGTGCTGCAGCCGGCCAGGCTCAGGGAAATCCAGACGCTGATCCGCCGCATGCCGGTGCCGGAAAGCGTCGTCGAGGCAATCCTCAAGCTGGTGCGCTCGGCCAGGCCAGGCCAGGGCAACGCCGAAACGGACAAGCACGTCGCCTGGGGGCCAGGCCCGCGCGCCAGCCAGGCGTTGACCCTGTGCGCCCGGGCGAGAGCCCTATATGATGGCAGGTTGGCACCCTCGGTCGACGACGTCCGCGCCTTGGCCGAACCGGTGCTGCAGCATCGCATGGCGCTGACTTTCGCCGCCCGCGCCGAAGGCACTTCCGTGCGCGACGTGGTGGCGAAGCTGGCAAAAGGCATCTGATGGGTCGAATAGGCGAGGTCCAGGCACCGGTTGCGACGCGCGACGCGCTCGCTCGTGGTCGGTTGCGGGCTTCACTGGTGCCGGACCTGCTGGTCGAGGCGCGCCGCATCGTCAACACGGTGATTGCCGGCTGGCACGGCCGCCGCAAGCGCGGTATCGGCGAGAATTTCTGGCAGTTCCGGCCCTATGTCGAAGGCGATTCCTCGCGCATCGACTGGCGTCGCTCCGCCAGGGACGACCATACCTATGTGCGCGACCGCGAATGGGAGGCGGCTCACACCGTCTGGCTCTGGGCCGACCCTTCGCCTTCCATGCTCTATAAATCCGCCGGCGCCGGCGTTTCGAAGGAATCGCGCGCGCTGGTGCTGGCGCTTGCCCTGGCCGAGCTCCTGTCACGCAGCGGCGAGCGCATCGCCTGGCCGGGCCTGACCGACCCGTTCACCGCCCGCAACGGCGCCGAGCGCATCGCCGCCCAGCTCAGCCATGCCGCCGCGCTGCCCGCCAAGCCCGACCTGTCGGCCATTCGCCGCTTCTGCGACATCATCCTCGTCGGCGACTTCCTCGACCCGGTCGAGGAAACCATGGCCTGGCTCGACGTGCTCGCACGCCACGGCGTGCGCGCGCATCTGATCGAGGTGGCCGACCCGGCCGAGGAAACCTTCCCCTATGCCGGCCGCACGGAGTTCACCGATCCCGAGACCGGCGACAAGCTGACCGCCGGCCGCGCCGAGATGCTGGCTGAGGAATACCGCCTGCTCTACAAAGCCCGCCGCAAGGAACTGGCCGCGTGGTGCAAGCGGCTCGGCTGGAGCTACACCGTCAACCACACCGACCGCCTCGCCTCCGAGGCGCTGGTGCGCGTCCACATGGCGATGACCGCCGACGGGCATCCAAGGCTGACCGCCGGCGGCGGTCATGCCGGAAAGGCGGTCGCATGAGCTGGCTGCCGCTCTCCTTCGGGGCGCCCATGGTGTTGTGGGGCCTTCTGGCGCTGCCGGTGATCTGGTGGCTGCTCAGGCTCACCCCGCCTAGGCCGCAAACGGAAGTTTTTCCGCCGCTGAAGATCCTCGCGCGGGTCCTGAGGCGCGAGGAAACCCCGCAGCAAAGCCCCTGGTGGCTGACGC
The DNA here is from genome assembly GCF_020165615.1 of Mesorhizobium sp. BH1-1-5. Lineage (NCBI taxonomy): Bacteria > Pseudomonadati > Pseudomonadota > Alphaproteobacteria > Hyphomicrobiales > Phyllobacteriaceae > Mesorhizobium > Mesorhizobium sp. BH1-1-5. Next base: position 60,254 of record NZ_JAIUIM010000013.1, on the reverse strand, counting down.
TGCTTCGGCTGCTGATGGCGGCGCTCGTCGTCATGGCGCTGGCCGAGCCGGTCTTCAATCCGCGCGAAAAACTGCCTGCCGAAGGTGCTGCCCTGGCGCTTGTCGTCGACAATGGCTGGGCGACTGCCGCCGACTGGAACAAGCGCGTGGCCACCGCCGAGCGGCTGATCGCAGATGCCGGCTCGAACGGCGTGCCTGTCGTCATCGCCTTCACCGCCGAGAAGCCCAATGCCGAGATCGGTCCTTTCGACGCCTCGGCCGCGCTCGATCACCTGCGCGCCGCCAAGCCGCGGCCGGTCCCGACTGACCGTCCTGCCGTCTACGCCCGCGTCGCCGCCGCGCTGGAGCGCCTGCCTGGCGCCAGCGTTGCGGTGCTCGCCGATGGGCTTGCCGCCAAAGGTGACGACGCCGCTTTCAAGACGTTGCTCGAAAAGAACGCCACAGGGCTGGTCTGGGCCACCTCCGACCGGCCTTCCCTGACCGGCCTGATTGGCGCCGACAACCAGGTCGACGGTTTCGCTTTGACCGCCATCCGCGCGCCGGGCAATCCGGCGCCGGCGCAGGTCACCGCGGGCGCCTTCGACGACAAGGGCCGCCGCATCGCCGATGCGACGCTGACCTTCGCGCCGGGTGAAGCCACCGCCACGGCGGCGATGGCGGTTCCCTTCGAGCTGCGCAACGATTTTGCCTCGATCGCGCTCGACGGCGAGCACCAGGCCGGCGCCGTGCGCGTGCTCGACGAGAGTTCCAAGCGACGCCGCGTCGGTCTTCTGTCGCAGGCCGAGGCCGACCAGGCGCAGCCGCTTCTGTCGCCGCTCTACTATATCCGCCGCGCACTGCAGCCCTTCGCCGATCTGGTCGAGCCATCGAGCGCCGACCTGGCCGACGCCATTCCGCAGCTTCTCGACCAGAAGCCGGCAATGATCATCATGGCCGATGTCGGCACCATACCGGAGCAGGTCAAGCAGCGGCTGGTCGACTGGGTCGACAAGGGCGGCACGCTGGTGCGTTTTGCCGGCCCGCGTCTTGCCGCGGCCGGCAATGACGACGACCTTTTGCCGGTCAGGCTGCGCAGCGGCGAGCGCGCGCTGGGCGGCGCGCTCTCGTGGACCACCCCGCAGGCCGTCACCGAATTCCCGAAGAACGGTCCCTTTGCCGATCTTTCCCCGCCCTCCGAGGTGACGGTGAGCCGGCAGGTTTTGGCCGAACCGACGCCCGACATCGTCGAGCGCACCTGGGCCACGCTTGCCGACGGCACGCCGTTGGTGACGGGCATGAAGAAGGACAAGGGCACGCTGGTGCTCTTCCATGTCACGCCCGAGGCGACCTGGTCGAACCTGCCGATCTCCGGCACCTTCGTCGAGATGCTGCGGCGCGTCGTGCAGTTGTCACGCAACCAGGGCGCCGCGATCGCCAATGCCGAAGCCACTGCCGCGTCGCTGGCACCCTATCGCATGGTCGGCGCCGACGGCATGCTGACCCCGCCCTCGCCCGATGCCAGGCCGCTGGTGCCCGGCGCCGGCCCGCTGCCAGTGACGCTGGAAAACCCGCCCGGCCTTTACGGCTCGGAGACCGGGGTGTTCGCGCATAACCTGCTCGACGCCTCAAGCACGTTCGCGCCGCTGGCGCGCCCGCTGGTCTCGCTGCCGGTGACAGCCGTCCCCTACGCCTTCGACGAATCGGAAAACCTCAAAGGGCCGCTGGTCGCCATCGCGCTCCTGTTGATGGTGCTCGACACCTTGGCCGTGTTCTGGATGGGCGGCCTGCTGGCGCGCCGGCCGCGCCGTGCGGCCGTGGCGACCGCCGCAACCGTTCTGATCGTTCTGGGCGGCCTTTTCGGCCACGCCGACCTTGCCCGCGCCGACGATTCGAAGCCGGGCGACGCCCAGGCGATCGACGATATTTCGAAAACCCGCATCGCCTATGTGATCACCGGCGAACCGGGCGTCGATGCGATCAGCCGCGCCGGCCTTGAAGGCCTCACCCGTTTCCTGATCGAGAAGACCGCGCTCGAGCCCGGCCCGCCGGCTGGCGTCGACATTGCCAAGGACGAGCTGTCCTTCTTCCCGCTGATCTATTGGCCGATCGATGCGACCGCGCCGATGCCCAGCCCGGCGGCGATCGCCCGCATCGACGCCTATATGCAGCAGGGCGGCACGGTTCTGTTCGACACGCGCGACCAGTTCTCGAACGGTATCGGCGCCGGCTCGGCAAGCCCTGCGACCGAGCGGCTGCGCGACATCCTCGGCAATCTCAACGTGCCGCCGCTGGAGCCGGTACCGTCGGATCATGTGCTGACCAAATCCTTCTTCATCCTTCCGGAGTTTCCCGGCCGCTTCAACGGCAGCCCGCTCTGGGTCGAGGCTTCGCTCGACGCCAGCAACACCGAGAACCGCCCCGTGCGCACCGGCGACGGCGTGTCGCCGATCATGATCACCGCCAATGATTTCGCCGGCGCCTGGGCCATCGACGAAAACGGCGATCCGATGCTGCCGACCGTGCCGCCGGACCCGATGCAGCGCGTCTATGCGCTGCGCGCCGGCGTCAACATCATGATGTACATGCTGACCGGCAACTACAAATCCGACCAGGTGCATGTGCCCGTGCTGCTCGAGCGGCTGGGGCAGTAGGTCATGAACTGGTCGATCTCCTTCGAACCGCTCCTCTCCTGGCCGCTTTTTGGCTTGCTCTTCGTGCCGTTGCTGCTGCTAGCGCTGGTCGGCCTGTGGTTTCGCCAACGCGGTTCGGCATTGCGCTTCATCGCGCTGCTCGCGCTTGCCGCGGCATTGCTCAATCCCGTGTTCCTCGCCGAGGAACGCGAGGCGCTGAAGAGCGTCGTCGCCCTCATCGTCGACCGCAGCCAGAGCCAGGACATCGGCGACCGCACCAAGCAGACCGACGAGGCGCTCGCCGGCTTGCAGCAGCGTCTTGCCCGCTTCAAGCAGTTCGATGTCCGTGTCGTCGAGGCCGGCAAGTCCGAAGCCGCCGACGAGCGCACCGAAACCAAGCTGTTCAGCGCCCTGGAAGGCGCCTTCCGCGACGTGCCGCCGTCGCGCATCGGCGGCGCCATCATGATCACCGACGGCGAGGTGCATGACGCGCCGGCCGGCGCCGCGGAGTTCAATGCGCCGCTGCATGCGCTGATCACTGGCAACGAGCATGAGAAAGACCGCCGCATCCGCTTCGAGAACGCGCCGCGCTTCGGCCTCGTCGGCAAGCCGCTCGACATGACTTACCGCGTCATTTCGACGGAAGGCGACGGCGCTCCGGTGGACGTGCGCGTCTCGGTCAATGGCGAGCAGGTCTCGGTCGAGCACGCGACGGTCGGCCAGCCGATGAAGCTCTCGGTCACCATTCCCAATGCCGGCCGCAACATCGTCCAGCTCGGCATCGACCGCGATCCCGGCGAGCTGACCGACGCCAACAACCGGGCGATTGCCCTGGTCGACGGCATCCGCGAGAACCTGCGCGTGCTCTTGGTTTCGGGCGAGCCGCATGCCGGCGAGCGCACCTGGCGCAACCTTTTGAAGTCGGACGCGTCGGTCGATCTCGTCCACTTCACCATTCTGCGCCCGCCGGAAAAGCAGGACGGCACGCCGATCAATGAACTGTCGCTGATCGCTTTCCCGACGCGCGAGCTGTTCGTCGAGAAGATCAAGGATTTCGACCTGATCATCTTCGACCGCTACCAGCACCGCGACGTGCTGCCGATCCTCTATTACGATTACATCTCCGAATATGTCGAAAAGGGCGGCGCGCTGCTGATTGCCGCCGGCCCCGAATATGCCGGTGAAAACTCCATCGCCCGCACGCCGCTCAACGCCGCGCTGCCGGCCATGCCGACCGGCGAGGTGGTGGACAAGGCGTTTTATCCGCGCCTGACCGATCTCGGCCAGCGCCATCCGGTGACGCGCGGGCTCGACGGCTCGGCGAGCGAGCCGCCGCACTGGAGCCGCTGGTTCCGCACCATCGGCGTCAAGAATCCGGAAGGCGAAGTGGTGATGAAGGGCGCCGACAACCGGCCCCTGCTCCTGCTCGACCGCAAGGGCGAAGGCCGTGTCGGCATGCTCTTGTCCGACCAGGGCTGGCTGTGGGCGCGCGGCTTCGAGGGCGGCGGCCCGCATGTGCAGCTTTATCGCCGCATCGCCCACTGGTTGATGAAGGAGCCGGAACTGGAGGAGGAACGGCTGACCGCCGACGGCCGCGGCATGATGCTTGAAATCCGCCGCCAGACGATGAGCGATGATCCGGGTCCCGCCCAGGTGATCACGCCGTCCGGCAAGGCCGTGACGGTGAAGCTCGATAAAGCCGAGCCCGGCATCTTCACCGGCAGCCTGCAGACCAGCGAGATCGGCCTTTACCAGATCGGCAATGGCGATCTCACCGCGTTGGCCCATGTCGGCCCGATCAACGCGCCGGAATTCGCGGACGTCGTCTCGACCGAGGACAGGCTGAAGGCGCCTGCGGAGGCGACCGGCGGCAGCGTGCGGCGGCTGGCCTCGTCGTCGACGCTTGGCAATCTCGCCGGCGGCGTGACCTTGCCGTCGATCGTGCCGGTCCGCTCTTCCGCGGCCGCGTCGGGCGACGACTGGATCGGCCTTCGCACCACCGACGACAGCGCGCTCAAGGCGGTGTCGCGCGTGCCTCTGTTCGGCGGCTTCCTCGGCCTCGGCCTGCTGCTGCTCGCCATCGGCTCGATGTGGTATCGCGAGGGGCGGTAGTGCCACCTTCCCCTTCTCCCCTTGTGGGAGAACGTGGATCGGCGCGATAGCGCCGAGACGGATGAGGGGTGCTCCAGCGAAGTGACATGTCGGCTTTCCCTGGAACACCCCTCATCCGTCGCCTTCGCCGACACCGTCTCCCACAAGGGGAGAAGGGAAGCGCGCGCTACTCTTCCGGTTCGACGGTGAACAGCAGCGGGTAGCCCTTGGCCTTGCCGGCATCGGTGGCGCGCGCCGCCTTGGTTTCGGCGACGTCGCGCGTAAACACCGCGACCACGCACACGCCGCGCGTATGCGCGGTGATCATGACGCGGTGCGCCTGATCCTCGCTCAGCTTGAATTCGCCCTTGAGCACCCTCACCACGAACTCGCGCGGCGTGAAATCGTCATTGACGAGGATGACCTTGTAGAGCTTCGGCCGCTCGGTCTTCGGCTGCGTCTTGACGCGGGGCTTGATGACGGTTTCGGGCATCGGAATCCACCAGTGACGAACTGGGTTTTCATTTCACTTGTCACGCGGGAACGCGCTCGTCCATTTGCCTGCGCAACACCGACGAGGCCAAGGCGATGGACTTTATGTGGGGAAGTGCTGCCCGCTGGTCAACGGCCCTGCCGCCCGGCCGTGCGCGACCTGCCAGGGCCACCGTCGTCGATCCCCGATCCACGCTCTACGAGCGCGAAGGACATCCAGCCGACAAAGCCGATCACGGTCGCGCCGGTCAGCAAGAGCAGAATCCAGGACTGCGTCGGCGTGATGTAGTCGAAGCTTGAAGAGATCAGCGGAGCGAATAGCTCAGGCTCGGTCCTGCCACTGGCGGGATCCGGCACGGGGCTTGCGGTGAAGATGATCAACGATCGCGCGGCCGCGGTGGCGATCAGGCCGCCAAGCGTCAGCGAGCGCATCAGGGACGAAAACCGCTTCTTCATGCGGATTGTCCTACAGCACCGGCATTGCGATCGGGTTAAGGATCGGGGCAGCGCGCGGGAGCTGCCGGTGTCAAGTTTCGGCCGCCGGAAGACCGCTCCAGCCGGAACCGGCCGGAGCGGTCTTGAATGATCAGGACTGAAAGCCTGGATTACGACTTCTTCGCCGGAGCCTTCTTGGCCTTCTTGACCGGGCACTTGTGCGTCTTGGTCACCTTGCAGGCTTTCTTGGCAGCGGCTTTCTTCATCGGCTTCGCAGCCGTGCTGTCGGCCGGAGCAGCCGTGGTGGTCGCGGTCGAAGCAGCCGGGGCGGCGGTCGTCGTGGCGGCGGCGTTGCCGAGAGCCGGCATAGCGAAAGCGAGAGCAACACCGAGGCCGAGGGCGGAGAGGATGGACTTCTTCATGGCTTCATTTCCTTTTTCTTGCAGGTCTGGATGAGTGTCACTGACCGGGATCGATCGGTGTCACTCCAAGCAACTTCAAAGCATTTGCGAGCATCCGGATTCCCTGTGCCTGTTTCTTGTTGGCGCAGAACCGGTCTCCCTTTCTTTGCAGTGCTTTCGCCGCGGTGACCTGCGTTGCCGCGGCATGGGTTTCGAGGGCTTCGTCAACCTGACGGCTGAGATCGGTGCAGCGCTCGGTCCGGGTGAGTGGGGCAACCCTTGCGCTGGCCGTGACCTTCGCGGGAGTCGCGACCTTCGCGGGGGTCGAGGTGCCGGCTGCTGCTGTGATGAGCGACATGCTGAGCAAAGCACCCGTCACGCTGATCCAGAACCTCTGCATTGGTCTTGTCCGTTACTCCGGAAACTTGCGTCGCAGCCGATGACCTGACCGCCACGGCACCGGTTATGCCCTTGAAATTTTTCACCAGTTTTTCCCGACTGTAGAATTTTGTTTCTGGATTGTTTCTGGGGAAGCCGATCTGCGCGACGATCGCAGCCACTGGCCAAGATGTGGCCCGAATTCTATCGTGTGGGTGTTTCGCGAAGAGATGTCCGGCAAAATAAGATGATAGGTTTCGAGTGAAATCCGATGCGCACATACTGATCGTCGACGACGACAAGGGCATACGCGACCTGCTGCAGGAGTTCTTCCAGAAGCGCGGGCTGCACACGACGGCGGCAGGCGACGGCACGGAGATGGAAGCGGTCCTGCGCCGCACGACGGTGGACCTGATCGTCCTCGACGTGATGCTGCCCGGCAAGAGCGGACTTGAGCTGTGCCGCGAGATCCGCGCCAACTACACCACACCGATCATCATGCTGACAGCGGTCACCGAAACGACCGACCGTGTGGTGGGCCTCGAAATGGGCGCCGACGATTACGTGCCCAAGCCCTTCGATCCGCGTGAGCTTTTGGCCCGCATCCGCGCCGTGCTGCGACGCAACGGCAGCGCCGAGCCGCGTCGCCCCACCGCCAAGCAGATCTACCGCTTTGCCGGCTGGACCATGGATTGCGCGCGGCGCCGCCTGACGGCGCCCGACGATGTGCGGGTGGAATTGACGATGGCGGAGTTCAACCTGCTGCAAACCTTCGTCAAGAGCGCCCAGCGCGTGCTTACCCGCGAGCAGCTGATCGAGCTGTCCGGTGGCGACACGGGTTACAGTTTCGACCGCAGCGTCGACATTCTGGTGAGCCGGCTGCGCCGCAAGATGGAAGACGACCCGAAGACGCCGAAGCTGATACTGACCGTGCGCAGCGGCGGCTATCAGTTCCTGCCCGAGACCACGTCCGAATGAGACGTTTCCTGCCGCAGACCCTGCCTGTCTGGGTGCTGCTCATCGTCATTGCCGGCCTCATGCTCAGCCAGGTCGCGACGCTTTACATCGTCGCGCGCGACCGCGCGGCCGCCAACAGCGTCGTCGATCTCTACCGGTTGAACGACCGCGCCTACTCGTTGGTGCAGCTGATGCATGACGCTACGCCCGAAGAGCGCAAGGCGACCGCGTCCGGCCTGTTCAACTCGACCTATGCGCTGACGGTTTCGGACACGCCCGCCGTCACCTCTTCGATCGCCGGCGACGACGAACTGGCCGAGTTGGAGGACATCCTGGTCGGCCGCCTGTCGAAATTCGGCGTCACCGACGCGCGCGTGCGGCGCGATCCGGCTACCCAGGAGTCCGACGTCCCGGACGGCCAGACGGTGAACAAGGATGTCGGCCAGGTCGAGCGCGACCTTCTGGTCCTGGCCGCGGATTTCGCGCAAAGCGACAAGCTGACCGCCTCATTGCGCTTTTCCGACGGGCAATGGTTGAATTTCACCGAGCCGATCACGCCGGCGGGACCGATTCTCAGCCTCGACAGCCTGCCGCTCTACTCGCTGATTGCCGGTTTGATCGTGATCATGTCGATCTGGTCGCTGCGCCGGCTGACGGCGCCGTACCGGATGATGGAAACGGCGGTGACGCGCATCGGCAACGATCTGAAAAGCCCGCCGATCGCCGAGAGCGGCAGCCGCGAGATCCGCGCTGCCGCGAAGGCGATCAACGCCATGCAGATGCGCCTGCGCAACTATGTCGAGGATCGCGAGCACCTCGCGGCGGCGCTGGCGCATGATCTGCGCACGCCGCTGACCCGGATGCGCCTGCGCCTCGAACTGCTGCGCAGGTCGCCGGCGCGCGAGGCGCTGGCGCACGACCTCGCCGACATCGAAAGCATCGCCAGTTCGGTCATCGACTTCGCCAAATTCGAGGTGACCGAGGAAAAGGCCGAGCGGATCGATTTCTGGTCGCTGGTGGAATCGGTCGCGGACTCCTTCGACGGCGCGTCCTTCGACGACGACGTGGTGCCTTCGCGCGGCCTGATCTGCGTCGCGCGGCCGGTGGCACTGCGCCGCTGCATCACCAATCTCATCCAGAACGCGGTGACCTATGGCAAGAAAGCGCATCTCGGCGTGCGGCGATCGGGGGACACGATCACGCTTTCGATCCGCGACGAGGGCCCCGGCATCCCGCAAGCGAAGCTGGATGCCGTGTTCGGCTCCTTCGTGCGGCTGGAGGAATCGCGCAACCGCACCACCGGCGGCCTAGGCCTAGGCCTCACCATCGCCCGCAACATCGCGCGCGGCGCCGGCGGCGAGGTCGATCTGTCCAATTATCCGGGTGGCGGCCTGCTGACGGAGCTGCGGCTGCCCGTGGCAGCTTGAGTCAGGAGCCGGCGCGCCAGCTTGCCGCGCCACTGGATCGGCAGGACCATCCTTGTGATAGTGCGGCCGCGCGGTCACGAGGAAAAACAGCCATGTTTTATGCCGTCCTTGCCTATCACGTGGAAGACACCGTCCAGTCCTGGACGCCTGACGAGGACGCGGCGCTGATGAAGGATCTGCTCGACGTCAACACCCGGCTGACCCGGGAGGGCAAGCTTGGGCCTGCGGCAAGGCTTGGCCCGACGGCGGAGGCGGTAACTTTGCGCGGCCCGGCCGACGCCATGGTGATCGACGGCCCGTTCGCGGAGACCAAGGAGCAGCTGCTGGGCCTCTATTTGCTTAACTGCGCGAGCCTGGACGAGGCAATCGCCGCTGCCCGCGACCTCAAACGCGTCAACCCCACCGCCGTCTACGAGATCCGGCCGATCATGCTTTACAAGCCTGGCGCCGCGCTGCCGGCCGGTTGAGACACGGCCTCGCATTTCATAACGGTGTCGCGGCAGCCTCGATCTCCCGTCCCAGCCGAAGCATCTCGGCGACCAGCAGGTCGAGGTCGTCGCGCCGCGTGCGGTGATTGGTGATGGCGACCCTCAGGCAATGCTGGCCGTGCACGGTCGTATCGGACAGGACCGCCGCCCCTTCTTCCTGCAATCGCAGCATGATCTCGGTGTTGAGGGCCTTCAGGCGGTCGTCGGAGGCTCCATCCAAGAGATAGCGAAAGCAGACGATATTGACGGTCGTCGGCGCCGTCAGCTCCAGCGCCGCCTCCGCTTCGATCAAGGTGGTGAGATAACGCGCCTGGGCGATGTTCTGGTCGATCAGCCGGCCGAATTTCTCGACGCCGTGCTCCTTCAACGCCATCCAGATCTTCAACGCGCGGAAGCCACGCGACGTCTGAAGCCCGTAATCGAACAGCCACTCTCCCGAGGCGAGGCCGCGCGGCGCCGATTCCAGATATTCCGGCGTGACGGCAAATGTGTTGCGGTGCGCGGACGCGTCCCGCACCAGCGCGCAGCCGGCCTCGAACGGCGCATGCAGCCATTTGTGCGGATCGAGCGCGATCGAATCCGCCTGCTCGATGCCTGCGACGACCGATCGGTTCTCGGGCGCGATGGCGATCAGCGCGCCGATGCAGCCGTCGACATGGAACCAGAGGTCTTCCTCGGCCGCCACGCTCGCCAGCACCTGGAGATCGTCGACGGCGCCGGTGTTGACCGTGCCGGCGGTGCCGATCACGCAGGCCGGCTTGAAGCCCGCCGCGCGATCTTCCGCGATTGCGGCCTTGAGCGCGGCGACGTCGATGCGAAGGCCTGCATCGGTCGGTATCCGCCGCAACGCCCGGTTACCGAGGCCAAGCATCTCCATGCCCTTGCGGTGGCAGGAATGGACCTGGTCCGAGGCGTAGTAACGCAATGGCTTCGGCATGGCGCCGGCGCCGCGTTCGCGCACGTCGACGCCCGCCTTGGCGTTGCGCGCCACGGTCAATCCGATGATGTTGGCCATCGAGCCGCCGCTGACCAGCGTGCCGCTGGCCGACGCCGGGAAGCCCACCATCTCCTTCATCCAGTTGACGACCTGCTTGTCCATCAGGGCCGCGGCATGATTGCCGCCGCCGAGATTGGAGCCCTGGACCGCCGCCAGGAAATCGCCGAGCGCGCCGGTGAAATTGCTGGAGCCCATATACCAGGCCCAGAAACGCGGATGGACGTTGCCCATCGGGTAAGGCATGACGTTGCGGGCGACGTCGTCATAGACGTCGGCCATCGGCGCCGGAGATCGCGGCATCGGCGCGTCGAAGAAATCGCGAACTTCACCCGGCATCTCACGCCAGGTCGGACGCTCGCGCACATCCTTGAGATACGCGATGGCGTCGTCGACGATCCGATGCGTGAGTACTCCGACATCGGTCCAGTCCGGCGGATCGAGCGTTTCGTCCGAGGTCACCGCTTCCTGAAAGCTGTCCATCCGTATCTCCCGCCGGCATGTGGGTGATCATGTTCAAGAATGGCGACGCCGCCGGTCGAACGGCGGCGTCGCGTTATCTATCTCAGGCTTCGAACTGGCAGCTCGGCGTCGAGCGCGACAGCGCTGTTTCCTCGGCGTCCATCTCGGCCTCGATGCCGTCGAAGAGCGGCGTCGACATGTAGCGCTCACCAGTGTCGGGCAGCATGCACAGGATCACCGAGCCGGCCGGTGCCTTGCCCGCGATCTGCCGCGCGACGGCGAAGGTGGCGCCACCGGAGATGCCGGTGAAGATGCCTTCCTGCTGCGCCAGCGCCTTCGCCCATTTGATGCCTTCGGGACCCGGGATCGGCACCACCTCGTCATAGTAGCGCTGGTCGATCGCCTCCTGCAGCACGTTGGGGATGAAGTCCGGTGTCCAGCCTTGGATCGGGTGCGGCTCGAAGGCCGGGTGGCTGGCGGACGGAGCGCCGCCGGCGCCGCGCTCCTGGGCTTTGCCGCTGCCGATCAGCTGCGCGTTCGCCGGCTCGGCGAGCACGATCTTCACCTCCGGCCGCTCGCGGCGCAGCACCCGGCCGACGCCGGCCACCGTGCCGCCGGTGCCATAGCCGGTGACCAGAACATCGAGCCTGGAACCGGCGAAGTCATTGATGATCTCACGGCCCGTGGTCGCCTCGTGGATGGCGGCATTGGCTTCCGTTTCGAACTGGCGCGCCAGGAACCAGCCATTGGCCTCGGCGAGCTCGACCGCCTTCTTGTACATGCCGAAACCCTTCTGGGCGCGCGGCGTCAGCACCACCTTGGCGCCAAGCATGCGCATCAGCTTGCGGCGCTCGATGGAGAAGCTGTCGGCCATCGTCACCACCAGCGGATAGCCTTTCTGCGCGCAGACCATGGCAAGGCCGATGCCGGTGTTGCCGCTCGTCGCCTCGACCACCGTCTGGCCCGGCTTGAGCTTACCGCTGCGCTCGCCTTCCTCGATGATGTTGAGCGCCAGCCGGTCCTTGACCGAAGCCGCCGGATTGAAGAACTCGGCCTTCACATAGATCGTCGCGTGACCCGGCCCGAGATTGTTGATGCGGATGACCGGCGTGTCGCCGACCGTGTCGAGAATGCTGTCGAACAGGCGGCCGCGCCCGGCCGTGGTTCTGATTTTCAATTGATGCAACATAGCTTTCTCCTCGATGTCCTCACATGCCGGTTACAGACCGGCAGCTTTGGCGACGCGGTTTCGACACCTGGCCGCGATAGGGTTGCTTGATCTGCCGCAAACTGCGGCAACGGCGGCGTTCCGGCACGGAATGGGGCTGCCGGCTGCCTCCTGTCATCTTTGGTGATAGAATATGGACCAACTGGCCAGCGTTGGAGAAAGCGTGGAAACATACGTGGAATCCACCCGATCGAGCCTGAACGACCCCGTTGGCCTGTCCATGAGGCTGCTCGGGCAACTGACGATTGCCCGCGACGGAGTGCCGGTTATCTTGCCCTCGTCACGCAAGCTGCGCGCGCTGCTTGCCTATCTGGCGCTGGCGCCCCACCCTGTCAGCCGCAGCCGCCTTTGCGAACTTCTCTGGGACGTGCCCAACGATCCGCGCGGCGAGCTGCGCTGGTGCCTGAGCAAGCTGCGCGCCGCGCTCGACGACCCGGATCGGCGCCGGGTCGAAACCCATGGCGATACGGTGTCGCTTCGCCTTGACGATGTCGATGTGGACGCGCTCGATGCCGCAGCGGCGGTGGCCGAAGGCGTCGAGACACTCGATCTCACGCGGCTGCAAGCGCTCTCGCACCATTTCGCCGGCGACTTTCTCGATGGTCTCGAGCTCGATCGCAGCCCGCATTTCAGCAGCTGGCTGACGGCGCAGCGCCGTCGTTTCAGCGCATGCCATGTCGCCGTCCTTGAGCACATCATCGGTCTTGTCCCGCAGGGGGCCGATGAGGCCGGCGCCTATATCGACAAATGGCTGGAGCTTGCGCCCTTCGATGGCCGCGCGCATGTGGCTCTGCTGGAAAACCTGGCCCGGCGCGGACAGATCGGCGCCGGCGAGGAGCATCTTGCCACCGCGGCGGAGCTGTTTCACTCCGAAGAGCTGGATTTCACCCCGCTGCGCGAGGCGTGGCAGGAGATAAGGGGCCGGAACGCCGGCGCGACGCCATGCGCCCGAACCGGGCCGGCCTTCCCGGTCCCGGACCTGCCGGTCGCCGCGATCGAATCCGAGCCAGCGGCGACGCGCCGGGCTTCGCTCGCGGTGATGCCCTTTGCCGAGAGCGCCGGCACTGGCGGCTTCCGCGGCGGGCTTGCCGATGGCCTCACGCATGACATCATCACGCGGCTAGCCAAGCTGCGCGATTTCTTCGTCATCGCCCGCGGCTCGGTCTTCGCTCTCTCCGAGAAGAACATCGCCCCGGACGACGCCGGACGCAGGCTGAATGTCGACTATGTCGCGACGGGCTCGGTGCGCAGCCTGCCGGGACGGGTCGTCGTTTCGGTCGAGCTCGTCGAGGTGCGCACGGCGAGGATCGTCTGGGCCGAGACCTTCGAGCACAAGCCCGACGACATCTTCATCGTCATCGAGGATATCGGCAACAGCATCGTCTCCTCCATCGCCGCCGAGATCGCGACGGTGGAGCGTAACCGCGCATTGCTGAAGGCGCCCAATTCGCTCAATGCCTGGGAGGCCTATCATCGCGGCCTCTGGCACATGTATCGCTTCACCCGTCAGGAAAACGAGCTGGCGCAGCATTTCTTCGGCGAGGCGTTGAAGCTCGATCCGACTTTCGCGCGCGCCTATGCCGGCATGTCCTTCACGCACTGGCAGAATGCTTTCCAGCGCTGGGGCGACCGCGACCGCGAGACCGCGCTTGCCTTCGAAAGCGCCGGCCAGAGCCTGTTGGTCGACGACCGCAACCCCGCCGCCCACTGGGCGATGGGCCGCGCACTGTGGCTGCGCGGCGAGCAGGATGGCGCGCTGCTGGAGTTGGCGAGCGCCGTCGACCTCAGTCCCAACTTCGCGCTCGGCCATTACGCGCTGTCCTTCGTTCATTCGCAGTCAGGCGATCCGCAATCCGCGATCGGCTCGTCCGACCATTCGCGCCATCTCAGCCCCTTCGATCCGCTGCTGTTCGGCATGATGGGCGCGCGCGCCATGGCGCATGCAAGGCTGGGCGAGCTCGAAGCGGCCGCCGAATGGGCGCTGAGAGCGGCCGCAAGGCCGAACGCCCATGTCATCATCCTCGCGATTGCCGCCCATTGCCTGGCGTTGGCCGGCCGGCAGGACGAGGCGCGAAGCTTCGCCGCCGCGATCCGCGCGACCTTGCCGAATTACCGCGCCGACGATTTCATCGCCACCTTCCGCTTCGACCGGGATGGAGAGGCTCTGTTCCGGAACGGCTCGAAGCTGATCGGCCTGAACTGAATTCTACGTTCTTGCTAATGCATCAGCGGCCCGCTGGCCTTGCGCCAGGCGTCGATGCCACCCTGAATGTGACGGGCGCTGGAAATGCCGACATCCTGCGCTGCCTGCACCGCCATCGCCGAGCGCTCGCCAAAGGCGCAGTAGAACAGCAGCTGCCTGCTGGTTGATTTCGCCAGCTCGTGCAGCATGCCGCCGGCGGCAATGTTTTCCTGCAGCCGCGCATAGGGCAGATGGATCGCGCCGGGGATGACGCCGTGGCGTTCGCGTTCTGTCTGCTCGCGCACGTCGATCAGCGCCACGTCGGGCCGCCCGACCAGCGCCAGCGCCTGCTCCGCGCTCACCGCCCAGCCGCGGCTGGCGATGTCGTCCTGATGCAGCCCGACCCGCATATTGGCGGGCACGGCCACATCCATCATTTTCGGGTTGGACAAATTGAGATTGTTCATGATGTTCACATACTCGTCGACCGACTTCACCTGCAGGCGCGGGTTGAAGGCCTTTTCCTCGCCGATCGTCGACACGGTCTCGCCCTTATAGTCATGCGCCGGAAAAATCAGCGTCTCGTCCGGCAGCTTGAGCAGGCGGCCGAAGATCGATTCATACTGCTGGCGCGGATCGCCGTTCTGGAAGTCGGTGCGGCCGGTGCCGCGGATAAGCAGCGTGTCGCCGGTGAAGACCCGGTCGGGCAGGATGAAGCTGTAGGAATCGTCGGTGTGGCCCGGGGTATAGATGACGTCGAGCGCCAGCCCCTCGATGCCGAGCTTGTCGCCGTCGGCAAGCCGCATCGACACCACGTCGGCCTTGGTTTGCTCGCCCATCACGGTCACGCAATGCGTCTTGTCGCGCAGCGCGCCGAGGCCGGTGATGTGGTCGGCATGAAGATGCGTGTCCACCGCCTTGACCAGCCTCAGGTCCAGCTCGTTGACCAACTGCAGATAGCGCTCGACCTTCTCCAGCACCGGATCGATGATCAGCGCTTCGCCACCCCTGCGGCTGGCGAGCAGATAGGAGTAGGTGCCGGAAACGGAATCGAAGAGCTGACGGAAGATCATCGTCGCATACCCTGCTGCATTTTCGCCGCCGGACGTCGCCGTCGCGGTCGCAGCAATATTCTACTGCACAGGCTTTTGGAATCGGAATGGATTTCGAAAAATATAATTCGGTAGACGACCTTCCCATAGCGACGGAACGCCACCCTTCAAACGCGGCGCCGGCCTGTCGGGCAGCTCTCTCAAAAAGCCTTGCTGAGACGAGCTACGCCCCTGACGGTTAAGGCATTGTCGCTGCCGTAATCCGCCTCGAAGCCGGCATTGAGCGTCATGCCGCCGCCCACCGCCGCGGCGACGTCCGCGCCGGCAAAGCCGCGCAACACGAATTTCTTGCCGCCGGCGGGAAACGAGATGTCCTGGCCGAGCAATATCGCCGAAACGTCGTCGCTGCTTTGCGCGATCGCATCGATCCCTGCTCGAAGCGTGGTTTGCCAGGCTTGGCTTGGCATGCTGACGGGCGCCAATGCCAGCGCGAGCTGGCCACGCGCCTCGAAGACGTTGACGTTGCGCCGCGCGACCGCGAGATCGCCGTCCGAACCGGTCTCAGCGAAGTCGTCGATGAAGAGCCCGGCATAACGCAACCGCACGCTGGGTATGAGCGTACCGGCCGAAACCGGAAGCCGCGTGCCGAACGTGACCGATGGGCTCAGGAAAACGCTATTGAAATCCGCCCGCGCCGTCTCGACGCCGCCGAGCACCTGATTGTTCGCGACGTGGCGGCGGCTGCGCTCCTGGAGCACCCCGGCGACGAATGTCGCCTCGGCGAAATGCGCACCTGCGTCATAGCCGAGATAGCCGCCCGCGAACACGCCACGATGGACGATCTCCTGCGCATCGTCGTCGACCTCGGTCGATCCGGCGGCTCCTCCGAGGAACAAGCCACCGAGGAAGCCATCGCCCGATCGCCTTTCGGCGCCGGCGACCACGCCGCCAAGCGCCTCGCTGACCCCGGCCGATGCGCCGGAGCCGCCTTGGGAGCGTATCCCGCCAAATGTGGAAATCCAGGCGTCCGGACCTTTATGCAGCGCAGGCAAGCCGTCGCCTGGAGCTGCCATGCGCGCCTCGGCAGTGCCGGCTATGCCGTCGACAAGGTCCTCGATCAGCGGCCCGCTGCTGGCAAAGCCGGTGATGTCCACCACCGCCACGCTGTCGCCACTCGTCACGAACGGCCTGCCACCGGTCAGGACGGTTTGCGGCAGGCCGTTTCCTGAAAAGCTCATGACGGCATTCAGTCCAGGGCCGAAGGTGACGGTGTTGCCGCCGCCGGAAAAGACGATCGGCCCCTGGATGGCCGTCCCGCCCAAAAGATTGAGCACCGCGTCGGATGCGCCGAAATAGATCGCCACGCTCTGGTCGCTGAAGACTCGGCCGGAATTGGTGATGACCGAGTTGCTGCCCTGGGCGGCGATGGCCACACCGGCCACGCCCCCCACGATGACCGAGCCCGAATTGCTGATCGTGGCGTTGCCGAACAGGGTGCCTATGCCTGTCGAGGCCGTCCCGAAGACATCGACCGTGCCGCTGTTGGCAATCGCGATGTCGTTGCCGCTGGCGCCGATGCCGACGGAAGCCACCCCGGACACGACGATCGACCCGGAATTGTCGACCCGAAGGCCGTTGCTCTGCCAGAGGATTCCGGCGGCGGCCGTTCCATAGGCCTCGATCGAGCCGCTGTTGTTTACCCCCAGGTCCGGCCCGTCGCCGATTATGCCGGCGGCGGCCGTACCCGAAACGCCGACAAAGCCACGGTTGTCCACGCGCCCGCCGGGGGCATCGCTGATGATGCCGTATGTCGCGACGCCGAGCGCTTCTATCACGCCGTCATTGACGATGTGCGCATTGCCGCCCTCCGACAGGACGCCGATCGAGCCATCGCCTATTGCCAGGATGGCTCCGTTGTTGAGGACGGTCGCGTCGGGCCCTTGCGAATGCACATTGGCGGCACCGCCGCCCAAGGTTGCGATCAACCCGTCATTGGTGAGCCGCTGGCCCGAATTGAGCATCTGCAGGGCATCGGCCCCGGCGCCGAATGTTTCGATCGCTCCGTTTGCCTGCACGACGCCGGTATCGCCGGCACCGGTCATCGTCTGCTGGTCGGCGATGACGCCATTGCCGATGACAAAACTTTGGGAAAACGCCGCGCCGCCTGCAAGCGAGACCCCGGCGAATATCGACAGCGCTATAGCGCCTGGAACCCCTGTGCGCGACGTCGGCATCACCCCCCTCGGCGCATGGGCAGCAACGGGCGGAT
Organism: Mesorhizobium sp. BH1-1-5; assembly: GCF_020165615.1. Taxonomy (NCBI): domain Bacteria; kingdom Pseudomonadati; phylum Pseudomonadota; class Alphaproteobacteria; order Hyphomicrobiales; family Phyllobacteriaceae; genus Mesorhizobium; species Mesorhizobium sp. BH1-1-5. The sequence continues at coordinate 42,789 of NZ_JAIUIM010000013.1, read as the reverse complement.
TCTGCGCTCGAAGGCGGCGAAAAACAAGCGCCCAGACCGGAGATCCGGGCGCCCTCGAAGCGCTACCGCCTCAACACAGCGCTCAGCACGTCACGGATGCCGATCGCGCCGACGAAGCGCGAGCCCTCATCGAACAGCGCCACCGGGGCGGTCTGCGACCGATGCATGGCGAGCATCACCGTTTTCAGCGGCGTGCCGGGGTTGGCCCAGAACACCTGGGCTCCTTCCTCCGGCTGGGCCTCGACATCGGCGCAGGAGACCCACACCGCCGGCTTGCCATCGCGTTCGGCTGCGGCCACCAGGCCGTGGTCGTCGATCTTGAAGCGCGTCGTCTTGCGCCGGTCGAGCCACACCCAGCCGTCCCCGCCCTGTTCAAGGTCGCGACGGTCCCGCATCACGTTCCACGCCGTCAGCACCGACAGCGGGTTAACATTGGCGATGAAGTCGCGGACGTAGTCGTTGGCGGGCCTGAGCACGATGTCTTCCGGCGCGCCGGTCTGGACGATGCGGCCACCTTCCATGATCGTGATGTGGCTGCCGATCTTCAGCGCTTCCTCGAGGTCGTGGCTGACGAAGATGATGGTCTTCTTCAGCTCGGCCTGCAGCTGCAGCAATTCGTCCTGCAGCTTGGTGCGGATCAGCGGGTCGAGCGCCGAGAACGGCTCGTCCATCAACAGGATCGGCGCCTCGGTGGCGAAGGCCCGGGCGAGGCCGACGCGCTGCTGCATGCCGCCCGAAAGCTCATGCGCGTATTTCTTCGACCACTGGTCGAGATGGACGAGCTTCAACTGCCTCTGCACCCGCTCCTTGCGTTCCGCCTCCGGCACGCCGGCGAGCTCAAGGCCGAGGCCGACATTCTCCTCCACCGTGCGCCATGGCAGCAGGCCGAACTGCTGGAATACCATCGCCACCTGCTTCTGGCGCAGCCGCCGCAAGGTCGCCTCGTCGCAGGTAACGACATCGACGGTACGGTCGCCGTCCTTGACCAGCACCTGGCCGCGCGACACCACGTTCAGCCGGTTGACAGCCCGAAGCAGCGTCGACTTACCGGAGCCGGAGAGGCCCATCAGCACCGAGATCTCGCCTTCGTGCACGGTGAGGCTGGCGCCGGCGCAACCCAGCACATTGCCGGTCTTTTCCAGGATCTCGGCACGGGTGGCGCCCTTGTCGATCATCGCCAGCGAACCGGCTTGGTCGGCGCCGAAGACGATGTCCACGTTCTTGAAATCAACCGCGACGGTCATTTCTTGCCTCCAACGCCGATCCGGGTCATGCGGTCGAGCACGATGGCGAGCACGACAATGGCGAGGCCGGCCTCAAGCCCGAGATCGATGCGGCGCGAGCCGAGCGCCCGGTTGATTTCCGTGCCGAGGCCGCCGGCGCCGATCAGAGCGGCGAACACCACCATCGACAGCGACAGCATGATCGATTGCGTCAGGCCCGCCATGATGGTCGGCAGCGCCGATGGCAGCTCTACCTTCCACAAAAGCTGGCGCTTGGTGGCGCCGAACGCCTCGCCCGCCTCGATGATCGCCTTTGGCACCGAAACCACGCCGAGATGGGTGAGCCGAACGGCCGTCGGGATGACGAAGATGATGGTGACGATGAGGCCGGGCGCGTTGCCGAGCCCGAACAGCGTGAGCACCGGGATCAGGTAGACGAAGGTCGGCAGCGTCTGCATCAGGTCGAGCACCGGCAGCATGACGCGGTAGACCTTCGGCTTGTGCGCGGCCCAGATGCCGAGCGGCACGCCGATGGCCATGGCCATGGCGGCGGCGGCAACCACCAGCACCAGCGTCTGCACCGTCTGCTTCCACAGGTTCTGGTTGATGATGAAGATCAGGCCGAGGAAGACGCCGATGGCAAGCGGTCGCGAACGCTGCAAGAGCCAGGCGACGATCGCGATGATCAGGGCCAGAAGCACGGGCGGAACCATCAGCAGAAGGTCCACCGCCCCGTCGAGGATGAAGTTCAGCCCGTTTGAGAACGCCCGGAAGATGGTGTCGAAATTGTCGGTCAGGAAGCCGAAGAAGGCCTTGCCCCACGGCCCGATGGGGATTTTGTAGTCGGTCAGGAATTTCGAAATCGGATCCATCTTCCCCTCTCGGCTTCGCCGCACTTGCCGTACGGTCATCTTCTCGCAGCTTAACGCATGTCACCCAAAAGTGTGCAGCGGTTTTGGGAAAATGACATGCGTAAAAACAGAGACTTAAAGCGCGGAGCGCTTTAAGAAAAAGGGCAGCCTTTTCTACTGGCTGCCCTCTTCCGGATGATCATCCCGGACTCAAAGCCGGCTCAGCTCCCGAGCGCGGTCTTGACCGCGGCAGCCGCGTCGCCGCCGTCAAAGGTGGTGACGCCGGCAATCCACGGCGCAACGGCGTCGGGATGCTTCTTCAGCCAGTCTTTCGCCACCGTCTGGGCGTCGCCGCCCTTCAGGATCGCGTCCATCATCTCGCCTTCCATGTCGAGATTGAACTTCAGGTTGGCGATGAACTTGCCGGCGTTCGGGCATTCGGTGGTGTAGCCCTTGCGCACATTGGTATAGACGGTGGCGGCGCCGAAGCCGCTGTCGCCCATGCCGTCGAGATAGGTGATCTTCATGGCGCCCATCACCGGATGCGGCGTCCAGCCGAGGAAGGCGATCCACTCATTGTTCTTCATCGACTGCTCGGCCTGCGTCAGCATGCCGGCTTCCGACGACTCGACCAGCTCGAAGCCGTCCAGATTGTCCTTCGGGTTCTTGATCATGTCGAGGATGATGCGGTTGCCGTCATTGCCGGCCTCGATGCCGTAGATCTTGCCGTTGAACTTGTCCTTGAACTTGCCGAGATCGGTCAGCGACTTGACGCCCGCATCCGCCACATAGGTCGGCACGACGATGCCGTAGCCCGCGCCGGTGAGGTTGGTGCTGATCGTCTCGACCGAACCGTCGGCGGTGTAGTCCTTGATGTCGTTGGTCATCGACGGCATCCAGTTGCCGAGGAAGACGTCGAGGTCCTTGTTCTTCAGCGAGGCCATGGTCACCGGCACCGAAAGCTGGATCACCTGCGGCTCGTAGCCGAGCGCGGTGAGCAGTACCGATGCCAGGCCCGTCGTGGCCTGGATGTCGGTCCAGCCGACATCGGATAGGCGAACCGCCTTGCAGCTCGCCGGATCGCCGGCATAAGCGGCGGTCGTGGTCAGAAGCGCCGCAAGACCGAGGCCTGCGACGATAGATTTCATACGCGACATGGACTTTCTCCCATTGCAATTCTCAGGCGATGCGAAGTCACGGTTCTTGCGCCCGCCTTGTTTCGTCAGCCAAACACCATTTTGAAGTTGTTTCAAGCGGTTCAACGTCACGATGAACGGCGCGCGCTGGCCATTACGCGACATGACGTGCTTTTGAACGACATCGAGTTTTTGGTGGACGGAGCCGGCGCCCTCTCCCCGAGCCGCGAAAAGTCGGCTTAGGGTGTATCGAGATTCAGGTCGGCTCGGCCTCACCTGAAGCCCGACACCCCAAAAGAGCGACATGGCCAAGCTTTACTTCCACTATGCAACGATGAATGCCGGCAAGACGACCATGCTTTTGCAGGCATCCTACAACTATCGCGAACGCGGCATGTCGACGATGCTGTTCGTCGCCGGCCATTACCGCAAGGGCGACACAGGATTGATCTCGTCGCGCATCGGCCTCGAAACCGAGGCCGAGATGTTCCGTGACGGTGACGACCTCTTTGCCAGGGTTGCCGAGCATCACGCACACGCCGCGGTGCACTGCATCTTCGTCGACGAGGCGCAGTTCCTCGAAGAGGAGCAGGTCTGGCAGTTGGCACGCATCGCCGACCGGCTGAACATCCCGGTCATGTGCTACGGCCTGCGCACCGACTTCCAGGGCAATCTGTTTTCCGGCTCCCGCGCGCTTCTGGCGATCGCCGACGACCTGCGCGAGGTCCGCACCATCTGCCGTTGCGGACGCAAGGCGACGATGGTGGTGCGCCTGGGACCCGACGGCAAGGTGGCCAAGCAGGGCGAGCAGGTGGCGATCGGCAAGGATGTTTATGTCTCGCTCTGCCGCCGCCATTGGGAAGAGGAAATGGGCAGGGCAGCACCCGACGACTTCATCGGCTTCGTCAGGGCATGAGCAGCTTCAGGCCGCGGAAACACGCCGTATGGGAAACCGCCAGCCGAGTCGCACGCCGAGCGTTGCCAGCGCGATCAGCGCCATGCCGGCAGCCTGCGCGGGCCGGAGCGGATGCGCGTATAGTGCCCAGTCGATGACGATGGCGACGACAGGATAGATGAAAGTGATGATGCCGATCACCGGCGTCGTCAGGCGCGGAAAGGCGGAATTCATCAGCACATAGGCGATGCCGGTATGCAGGATGCCGATCCCGGCCAGCCAGCCCCACGATGCCGGCGGGATGGGATGGCCGATGTCGGCGAACGGGGCAAGCATTACGACGCCGACCAGCGTCTGGCAAAGCACCGTCACCTCGGCGCGCTGTTGTCCGAGGCCTTTGGCCAGAATCGTCGCCACCGCGTAAAGCAGGGCGGCGCCGAGCGTCAGCGTGATGCCCAGCGCCCATCTCGCGTCGGCAAGGCCATGCGTCGCAACCAGGCCGCTGGCCAGCACGACGCCCAGGAAGGCGGCAACCATCCACAGCATCTGGTTGAGCGAGATGCGTTCCTTGAGGAAGGCGACGCCAAGCAGCACCACGAAGAACGGCTGCACATGGTAGACGATCGTCGTGGTTGCGATCGATGTCATGGCGAAGCCGGCGAAGAAGGCTGTCCAGCTTAGCACCATGCAAACGCCGGCGAGTGCGGCAAGCGCAAGCCGGGATGGGGACAGTGTCCGATCCGGCAGGTAGCCGCGCAGCAGGCACCAGGCGGCCAGGAATATGGCGCCGAACACGCATCGCCAGAAGACGACGGTGACGGGCTGCTGTCCCGACTCCGTGACGAAGGCGCCGACCGTGCCGGCGATCGTCATCGCCAGCGCGAGGCTCGCGGCGGGGAAGCGGGCGATCGATATGTCCCTCATCATGGGCTCTCCGACAGGTTGCCATCCATCTGGCCAGCTGAAATGGTTCCAATCAAGCGAATAGATTTGTGAGCATCTATTCGATATGCTGATAGCATCATGGCCGCTCCGCTCGACCTCAACCTGCTGAAAACCTTCGTCGCCGTCGTCGAAAGCGGCAGCCTCTCCAATGCGGCGCCTCGCATTGGCCGCAGCCAGTCGGCGGTCAGCATGCAGATGCAAAGGCTGGAGGACATGGTGGGCAACCAGCTTCTGGTGCGCGGACCGAGAACCGTTACCCCCAATGCGGCCGGCGAGGACTTCCTCATCTACGCGCGCCGGCTGCTGAAGCTGTCCGACGAGGCATGGGCGAGCGTCACCCGGCCGAAGGAAACAGGCAGCGTGCGCCTTGGCGTGCCGGACGACTACGCCGCCTTCCTGCTGCCGCCGGTGCTGTCACGCTTTGCCGAGGACCACCCGCTGGTCACCGTCGAACTCGTCTGCGAGCAATCGACCGCGCTGGTGAAGACCCTGGCGGAAGGTCGGCTGGACCTGGCGATCGTCACCCGTCTGCCGGATCAGCCGCTCGACGTGGTCAGACTGGAGCGTTTTGTCTGGGTCGCCTCGCCCAACCACGTCGCGTGGCAGACCGATCCCTTGCCCGTCGCCCTGTTCGAGCCCGGCTGCGCGGCGCGGATGAATGTCCTGCAGGCGCTAGGCGGTACCGACCGATCCTATCGCTGCACCTATTCCAGCGCCTCCCTGCTCGGGTTGGTCGCGGTCGTGCAGGCCGGGCTCGCGGTCGCCGGCCTGGCCCAGCGAAGCGTGCCTCCGTCGTTGCGCATCATCGGCGCCAATGAGGGGCTGCCGGTGTTGCCGGACCTCGAGATCGGCATCCTGCGCAACCCGCTGTCGACGTCGCTGGCGGTCGATCGGCTGCATGATTTTCTGCGCCGCGACCTGGCGCAGCAGGCCTGAGCCGCGGAGATTGCCCGTGGCCCAAGGGTGTGGCGTTTGTAAAGGCTTCGCCCTATAAGGCCGACAGCCAGAACTCTCCGGGGTCAGCCATGCTTCGAGCCATTTCGTCCGCCGCGCTCTTCCTGATTGCCAGCGGCCTTGCCGCGCATGCCGGCGGCGACGCGGCGCTGGGCAAGAAGGTCTTCAACCGTTGCATCGCCTGCCATGAGGCGGCGACGGATCGCGACAAGGTCGGCCCGCATCTGATGGGCGTCGTCGGCCGCAAGGCCGGCTCGGCGGAAAGCTTCGCGAGCCGTTATTCGCAAGCGATGAAGGATGCCGGCGCGGCGGGCGTCGTCTGGGACGAAGCAAACCTCACCGAATATCTCAAGGCGCCCAAGCAAAAGGTTCCAGGCAACAGAATGGCCTTCACCGGCCTGACCAGCGATGACGACATCGCCAACGTGATTGCCTATCTCAAGGCCGACCCGAAACCCTGACCGATGCTGGAAGAAACCGGTTTGGTTGCCGGCGCCAGAGATTTTCTGGCGCTGTTTCATCGCGTTGACCGTGCGCGAAAACAATAGCTTAAGGCATATAAGCTGAAGCTGTTCGACGGTGACACCCTTTAATGGTCGTCATGCGCATGCTTGCCTTGTCTTTCAAGCACCTAACCAATTCTTTTGTTTTGACGCCTCTCCTTGTCTTCCTTCTTTCAATCCCTTGAAGCCCCACATATATTCGCCGCCACGACACGGAAACGGATGCCGAAGCGGGAGGCCCCAATGGCGACATTGCAGAATTTCGATGCCGAAATTGCCAAGACCAAGCAGGTCGTGCAGGACATGCGCACCAAGATCGAGCAGTCCGGCACGGTGCTCGACACGCTTGCTCAGACCGACAAGAAGATCGGCGACGCCAATTTCGACATCGAGAACGCCCGCATCGAGGACGTGCTCAAGCAGCAGAAGGTCATGGAAGGCAACATAGCCGACCTGATCATCGGGCTCGAGGACGCCACCAACGTCTTCGGCGCCGAATTCGAAAGCATGAAGAACTACACCGGCTGGGAAAACTTCGTCGGCGTCTTTTCGGCGCAGCGCAAGCAGCGCATGCGCACCGACCGCGTCCGCAACATGTCGCTGGCCGGCAACCTGCAGGAGCTTTTGGCGAAGTCCGATACCATCGTCGGCATCCTGAAGGCGCAGAAGCAGATCCTCGATCAGCGCTACAAGACCTCCGAAACCAGCCTGTCGCAGGTGATCGAACGCCGCAAGACGACCATGACCAACCTCGAGGCGGTTCAAAAGCGCATCGAGGAATTGAACCCGCTGCTGCTCGATATCGAAAACAAGATCGCCTCCTCCACGACCCAGAAGGAGCGCACCGAGCTTGAGGGCGAGCGCTCGAAAATGGCGACGGAATACAACGAAAAGCAGGCCAAGGAGCAGGAGCTGCTCGCAGAAAGCCAGACGCTGGAGCGCTACACCTCGATGTTCCAGACCTTCGTCGATTCGCTCAACAACCAGATCGCCGCGCAGTCGACGCTGATCAACAAGCTGACCATCGACACCGAGCAGCGCATCGTGCTGTACAAGGCGCTGGAAGATTCGTTGAAGACCGCCGCCCAGCAGGACGTCGCCCACAAGATCAATACGCTGGGCAGCCAGGTCGACAACACGGCCGAGGAGACGATGGCCGGCATCGGCGCCGCCTCGCAGAAGCACATCGGCGACCTCTTGGAGATGCATGAGAAGAACATGGTGGCTTCAGCCGACATCCAGCGCCGCAAGAAGCTTGCCGACGACGCTTTTGCGCGTCGTTTCGACGGCGTGATGAAGAAGCACAACGCCGCCAACTACGTGCAGTCCTAAGCAGGTTCCGCAAAAGTGTCCCACGGTTTTGCGGTCAGAACCTGCGAAAGGCAAAGGGATCCAAGCAGATATTCGTGGGGCATCCCACGAATACCTGCTTGGGCGGCGCCGCTGACTTCATTTCCACGGCAGCCACATGACACCTGAAAACGACGCGGCGGCACGCTATTTCTCCGCCATCACGGCGGCGCTGAGCGGGCTGGAAGTGTTCATGCGCGACGACCGCTCGCCGCTTTACCGGCACGGCATCGTCGCCAAGATCGTTGCGGAGTATATCGCGCGGCTGGACAAGTCCTTTGCCTGCTGGCGCAACCGGTTGGGCTTCATGGACACTTTCCGCATCTCGCGCGCCGACAGCGGCTATCCCGTGTTCCAGAACCTGCTCGAACTGGAAAACGACCGCCAGCAGGCCGATGCCCGCCTTGCCAACATCCCGTTGGCCGGCGAGCTGCGCGAGGAGATGGCCGACTTCATCCTGCGCCACAAGGAGTTTCCCGAGGCGTTGCAGAAGTCGATGGCCGAGCGGCTCTATCTGGAGGACGTCAAGAGCGAGGCGACCTTCGGCCCCTTCACCCTGGCGCAGACGGCCAAGGTCTCGGTCAACCCGAAGACCATGCGGCCCTATTATCTCGTCCACTGGGCGACGTTCGACGGCAGCGCAAACCTGCCGCTGATCTACATGGTGACGGTGGAGGATTCCTCGGACAGCATGGTGCGCCAGCTTGTCGACAACAGCACCGGCAAGCTGAATGAACGCGTCGACATTCCGCTTCCCGTCGACGGCCTGCTCAACCCCGAGCTTGCCCATCGCTTCGACGATTTCACCGAGAAGAATTCGGCCTATACGCTCTCGCCGGCGACGATCGCGGTCAATCTCGACAAGGATTTCGAGCCGTTGCACCCCAAGCAGCTGCGGCGCGTGGTGCTGGGGCCTTTCTATTCGGCCGGCATCACCGACAACAATTCGACCGTGACCGAGGTGCTGGCCAAGGTACGCAAGCCCGAGAATGCCTGGCTGCTCACCTGGACCATCCAGGAGGTCTTTTCCAAGAGCGAGAAGCCCGGCCGCAAGGGGCTCTTCTCCAGCGAGAAGACGACGCAGGAATTCTTCATCAACACCGACGATCTCGAAGCAGCGCGCCAGGGCGTGTCGAGCTACGAGAACCACGCGCTGATCCCGCACGAGGCCTACCAGGCGCTCTACGCCGCGGGCGAGGCGCAGAAGATCTTTTCCGGCTACAAGGTCCACATCCTGTCCAACGGACAGGTCATCAGCGACGTCTGACCGTCAAACCGCGGAGCATCCTTCATGGACACCGGCCTGACAACGATCTCGGAAGCTGCAATCGAAAAGCACCGCGCGACCGCGCAGAGCTTCATCACCCGCATCGTCGTGCTGGAGGATCCGTCCCGCGAATCTGGCACCGCGCTCGCCGGCACCAACCGCCGCTTCGTCTCGACCGTGTCGGTCGGCTCGGTGCGCCGCACGCGCGAGGTCGAGCTTTCGAAGACGGTCGCGGCCATCCACCCCGACGACCAGTTGATGAGCATCCCGCAGCACACGCTGCTCTACCGCGTCCGGCGCGGCCTGGCGATCGCGCTCGCCATAGCGGGTGTCTTCGCCGAGGGCTCCGACCTCGAAAGCCTGCAGGCGAAAAACGCGCGTGCGCCGTTGGAAGGCGACGAGGCGGCGACCTTCAAGAAGCTTCTGTCGGCCTCTGCTTACGTTTCGGCCTTCAGTTTCGCCTCCTACCTGTTCCAGCTGATCGACAGCGACGGCGAGGCGCCGAACGATAGCCCCGAACCCGACTTCCTGTTCGACACGCCGCAGGACGCGGTGAAGTCGATCGTCGCCGGCCTCGACAAAGCGATCGCCGGCTCGAAAGACGATTCCGATCTGACGACGCGTGCCCGCGCCTTTGCCCGCGTCGCGATCGACGGGCTTTTGGCGCGAAAAGGCCGCTTCGACGGCATCGGCCCGTTCGAGAACGCCCATATCCGCATCGATGTCGACGACTTCACCCTCGACGGCTTCGACGTTGCGCCCGGCAAGCGTTCCAAGCCGCTGGTGATGACCTTCAAGAAGCCGGAAGAGGTCGTCGGCAACCACATCGCCAAATTCCAGTCGGTCAGGCTCGCCAAGATGCTGATGGCCTATGATTTCGAGCGCGAGCTGAACCCTTTCGTCGAGCTCGGCGGCTTCCTCTTCACCTTCATCGGCGACGGCGCGCCCGGCACCGGCAAGACGACGCTGATCCAGATGATCGCCGGCCTCGTCAACGGCTACTGCCAGGTCGCCTCCTACCCCTTTGCGTACGAGAATTTCGGCGTCGACCAGATCTCGTCCTATCAGGGCAAGTCCGGCCAGAACTGCCGCCAGTTCATCAACAACGTGCTCAATCCGCGCGTCATCGGCTTCGGCACCATCGACGACATCGACCAGGTCGCGGCGCGCCGTTCCGACGACCGCGCTTCCGTCGGCCAGCAGGAGATCACCGGTGTGCTGATGGACGCCTTCGCCGGCGCCTCGACGGTCGTGCGCGGCAACTGCTCCTTCGGCATGTTCTCCAACTATCCCGAGAACGTCGACGACGCACTTCGCCAGCGCGCCGGGGCCCGCTGGCTGGTCGACGGTCCGCAGACCCGCGACGACTACATCGACATCTTCGTGCTGCTTGCCGGCAAGAACCACGAGATCCCATTGGGCAAGCACGAGCTCTATGCCGCGCAGGAGATCCAGCGGGCGGTGAGCGAGGCTTACGAAGAGCACGAGAAGCCCCAAGAGGACGGGCTGATGAAGGTCTATGAGCGCTACATGAAGGAGAATGGCGCGCCCAAGACCATGGCCGATATCGGCACCTATTTGCACATGATCAAGGACGCCGAGCCGCGCTTCACCGGCCGCGCCATCAAGAACGTCACCGACGCGATAAAAATGCGCGCCATGGACATCGAGCTGCCCGACGAGTGGTTCGAGAAGCCTGAAGCCTTCATGCACAAGAGCTACGACGACAAGAAGGCGATGATCGAGGAACTGCGCGGGCCGTTCTCGATGGACATGGTCATGCAGGAGATAAACCGCTACGCCGATTCCGAATTCCGCTATTCCGACAAGTCCGACGACGCGGCTGTCGAGAAGATGCTGCGCGACGCCCGGCTGCGTGAGAGAGCAGCGCGGGAAATGGAGGAATTGAAGAAGAAGGGGGCGTGGAATGCTTGAAGCGCGCCAACGCCACCTACTCCCCTTGTGGGAGAAGGTGTCGCCGAAGGCGACGGATGAGGGTGCTCCAGGGAACACCAGCGTCTCGCTCCGCTGGAACACCCCTCATCCGTCTCGGCGCTGTCGCGCCGCCCCTCATCCGCCCTTCGGGCACCTTCTGCCTGTTCACGGGGAGAAGGGATAGGTGAAGAAGAAACCCGATCTCCTGCGCGACAATGACCTGATCTACGGCAGGCTGCTCACCATTGACGAGCCGCATCTCATCCAGCGTTACAACAAGGCGCTTGCCGCCTTCGGCCTGGAGCCAACCAAGCTTGCGACCTTCCAGATCGACCGCACCGGCTTCTCGCCCGAGATCGCCGAGGCGTGCGGCGATTACGACTATCTCGATCCCAACGAGGTCAACCGCCGCTTCATCATCCTGACGCCGTCGCAGATCGACCTGCCGGTGGTGCACACGGCCTTCTCCAACACCTCGCAGCTGATGTTCGAGTTCATGTCCAGGAACCAGCGCGCCATCGATGCGCTGACCATCAAGGACGTGATCTACGGCGAGATCGAGGACCAGGTGCCCAAGGTCAACGACATCGAGGACCTGCTGTCGATCAACCAGGTCGAGTTCAAGGTGCTGTCGGCCGAGGACGTGCTGGGCAAGGCGGCCGAGCTCGGCAAGCTGGTCGACCGGCTGAAGCAGGAGCCCGACGCCTGGCGCGACAACGCCATGCTCGAGCGCATGGTCGATCTTGCCAAGGTCTGCGGCGACATCCGCGAGAACGCGCTGGTGCCCGACCAGGTGATTTTCCGCCACAATGCCTATTGGACCAGCCATTTCGGCGGCCTCTACGTCTTCGTCGACCCCGACATGACGACGGTGATCAGCGACCCGGCCGCCCCCGGCTTCCGCCGTTCGCGCCCCTGGCAGGTGAGTTACCTATCGATCAACGACGCCGACAAGGTGTTCCGCTTCCTCGCCGCCACCGGCCGCCTCGACCTGCCCCGCGCCTCCTGGATCGAGGCTTCCGGCTATCTGGAGCACCGCGCCGAGATGGTGGTGCGGGCGCTGATCCGCGACGCCGAACCCAATCGCAATTTGACCGATGTCGACAAGGTCTGGCTGCAGACCTGGATCCACGGACATGCCGACCTGATCGCCCAGGACGGGAACTTTCCCTTCCTCAACGCCGCCAAGCGCGAGATCGCCCAATTCGGCCATCTCAAGATCGAGGACGTACCGCCCCGCCAGCGCTTCCTGGTCGTGCGCGCCAAGCCAGATCATCCCGACGCCTGGCTGACCAACCAGCTGATCTCGGATTTCGTGCCGCAGGATTTCGTTTCGCGTTACGTCTTCAACAAGCCCGGCTTCTACAAGGACTATGACGGCTTCAGCGACGCCTGGCGAAGCCATGTTGTGGACGTTCTCAAAACCACATATCTGAAGGACAAGGCGGCGTTCCGCGCGCGCCTTTACGGCCTGACTGACTAGAGCATGATCCCGAAAAGTGGGAACCGGTTTCGGAGGAAGATCATGCTCCAACAAGGAGTTGGATCAGGATGACGTTTCAACGAAACGTCATCCTGATCAGAGCAATTCCAGGAAACGTGTAGGCGGTTTTCCGCCGGGAATTGCGCCAAAACAAAGGGTTAGGGCAGATCGCCGTTTCCCTTGAAACGGTGAACTGCTCTAAGGGGGTGCCACAGCCATGCTCGACCCGATCGTGAACTTCTTCACCAAGATCTTCCAATGGATAGGCCGCGGCATCGGCTTCTTCATCGGCGTCATCCTGTGGCCGTTCATGTGGGTCGGCCGCTGGTACGGCCAGCGCGGCTGGATCCTGAAGGCGGTGGTCGGGCTCGCCATTGTCGTGCTCATCGGCCTTTACGCCAATTTCTTCTACGCCACGCAGTGGTGGAACAATTTCGATCCGAGCTATCCCGACAAATACACCTTCGAGAAGCGCAACGTCTCGGCGGGCGAGCAGGTGTCTGCCGGCTCCGGCACCGATACGGCAAAGACCTGCGGCAATTCGGCGATCGCGCAGGTCGCGGCTGACCTGACCGACTTCAACGTCAACCAGAATGCCTGGATCTCGTCGATGATCCTCTACAAGCTCGGCTTGTTCGGCATCAACTGGGACGACACGCCCTGGATGGACAACAAGGCTTCCTTCCAGCGCGGCATCAACCAGGCGGTGCGGCGCACCGCGACCGAGCTTGCCGACAATCTCGGCCGCGTGCGCACGACCTCGCAGATCGACGCCGACCTGCAGGATGCCCGCGGCAATCTGCAGTTCGACGAATACACCTGGTATTTCGGCCTGAACCCGTTCGGCCCGAAGACGCCGACGCCAAGCTACTATCGCGACGCGGTGCGCAAGCTGCGCTCCTTCAACGCCCGCCTCGCCACTTGCCAGGCGACTTTCGACGCCCGCGCCGACAATCTGAAGCAATATATCGACCGCATCGCCTCGGACATCGGCTCGACCTCGGCCATCCTCAAGGAACGCGCCGAAAACCACAACAATGGCTGGTTCGATACCCGCGCCGACGACCGCTTCTGGTTCGCCTATGGCCAGCTCTACGCCTATTACGGGCTGATGAAGGGCGCTCAGGCCGACTTCGAGGACGTGATCAAGGAAAAGCACCTGCAGAGCCTTTGGGACACGATGGACGCGCAATTCGTCTCGGCGCTGCGCATCCAGCCCTTCATCATCGCCAATGGCCGCGAGGATGGCTGGCTCCTGCCGACACATCTGACGACGATGGGCTTCTATATTCTCAGGGTGCGCTCCAACATGGTCGAGATCAGCAACGTTCTGACGCAGTAGCGTCGCCTGGGGTCGACGCGGCGATGGTGGATTTGCGCCGTCGCTTCTGTCGCTTTTCGCGTATTCAGCGGCTGTTTTGAGACGGCGGAACGGTCTTCGCTCTGGCTTCTATACGCCGCAAGCGACCGGGGCCGAAGACCCGAGCAGGGTCGAGCCGGGAACAGCAATATTCTTTCTTTGCAGGAAACATAGTTGCATGAAAGTTGACGCCGCGGCAGCGACAGGGTTAGAACTTGCCCTTGCGTCCGCGCGGCGTTTCGAACATGCACAGATGATCAAAACCGCCCCTTCCACCGCCCAATCCAGAGGAAAGCCGTCATGGCCGAAGTGAAGTCCGACATCGAGATCGCCCGCGCCGCCAAGAAGAAACCGATCCAGGAGATCGGCGCCAAGATCGGCATCCCGAACGAGCATCTCTTACCCTATGGCCACGACAAGGCGAAGGTCTCGGCCGAGTTCATCAAGTCGGTGAAGGGCAACAAGGACGGCAAGCTGATCCTTGTCACCGCCATCAACCCGACCCCGGCCGGCGAAGGCAAGACGACCACCACGGTCGGTCTCGGCGACGGCCTGAACCGTATCGGCAAGAAGGCGATCATCTGCATCCGCGAAGCCTCGCTCGGCCCGAATTTCGGCATGAAGGGCGGCGCCGCCGGCGGTGGCCTCGCCCAGGTTGTGCCGATGGACGACATGAACCTCCACTTCACCGGTGACTTCCACGCCATCACCACCGCCCACAACCTGCTTTCGGCGCTGATCGACAACCACATCTACTGGGGCAACGAGCTCGGCATCGATACCCGCCGCGTCGCCTGGCGCCGCGTCATGGACATGAACGACCGGGCGCTGCGCGAGATCATCTGCTCGCTGGGCGGTGTCGCCAACGGCTTCCCGCGCGAAGCCGGCTTCGACATCACCGTGGCTTCCGAAGTGATGGCGATCCTGTGCCTCGCCACCGACCTCAAGGATCTCGAGAAGCGCCTCGGCGACATCATCGTCGCCTACCGCCGCGACAAGTCGCCGGTCTATGCCCGTGACCTCAAGGCCGACGGCGCCATGGCCGTGCTTTTGAAAGACGCCATCCAGCCCAACCTGGTGCAGACGCTGGAGAACAACCCGGCCTTCGTGCATGGTGGCCCGTTCGCCAACATCGCGCATGGCTGCAACTCGGTCGTCGCCACCACGACGGCACTGAAGCTTGCCGACTATGTTGTCACCGAAGCCGGCTTCGGCGCCGACCTGGGCGCGGAAAAATTCTTCGACATCAAGTGCCGCAAGGCCGGGCTGAAGCCGGCCGCGGCGGTCATCGTCGCCACGGTGCGCGCCATGAAGATGAATGGCGGCGTCAAGAAGGAAGACCTGGGCAAGGAAAACATCGAGGCGGTCAAGAAGGGCTGTGCCAATCTCGGCCGCCATATCGAGAACATCCGCCAGTTCGGCGTGCCGGCGGTGGTTGCCATCAACCACTTCTATTCCGACACCGAGGCCGAAATCCAGGCGATGAAGGACTATGTCGCCTCGATGGGTGAGGAGGCGATCCTATGCAAGCACTGGGCGCAGGGCTCGGCCGGCATCGAGGATCTCGCCAACAAGGTGGTGGCGCTCGCCGAATCCGGCGCTTCGCAGTTCGCGCCGCTCTATCCGGATGAGATGCCGCTGTTCGAGAAGGTCAACACCATCGTCCAGCGCATCTACCGCGGCTCCGAAGCCATCGCCGACAAGTCGGTGCGCGACCAGCTCAAGACCTGGGAGGAAGCCGGCTACGGCAAGCTGCCGGTCTGCATGGCCAAGACCCAGTATTCCTTCTCGACCGACCCGAACCTGCGCGGCGCGCCGACCGGCCATACGGTGCCGATCCGCGAGGTCCGGCTCTCGGCCGGCGCCGGCTTCGTCGTCATCATCTGCGGCGAGATCATGACGATGCCGGGGCTTCCCAAGTCGCCGTCTTCGGAAAAGATCTTCCTCAACGAGCTGGGTCAGATCGAAGGCCTGTTCTAGAGCGGTTCACCGTTTCACGGAAACGGCGAACCACTCTATCTCTTTGTTTTTACGCAATTCCGGACGGAAAACCGCTCACACTTTTCCTGGAATTGCTCTAAACATCCTTCGAGCTGGAAACGACCAAGGGCGCCGCCTCATCGCGGCGCCCTTTTTGCTTCGCCGGCTTTCACGCCACCGTGGGCGAGCCGAACTTCTTGATGCCGGCGACCGACATCGAAACGAACTGGTCGAGAATGGCGAAGAAGATATCCAGGCTGAAGCCGAACAGGAAAGCGAAGGTGAACAGGCTGAAGCCGATGCCGGTGACCTCGCCGCCGAGCTTGGTGCCGGGCGCCATGAACCAGGCGAGGATCATGCCGGCAAGCCCGCCGAGCGCGATGCGGTGGATGAGGCGCGACAGCGGCGGATTCGGCAGGAGCGGGTTCAGGATCATGCGCATGTGGAACATGATGCCGCCAAGCGCGCCGTAGAGCGCGGGCAGGATCCACAACGCATAAGGGCTGAGGACCTCGCTGAGCGTCTTGGCCTGCAGCGTCAGCGTCGAAATCGAATTCGGTGTGATGGTGATGACGCCTTCGCACTGCAGGTCGCGTGTCGCCTGGTCGAAATCCGCATTCACGTCTTCCGCCTGGCCGGCCGTGCCGGTGGCGCTTACGGCTTGCATTCCACCTTGAATGTCGCCGTTGTTCTTGCAATCGAAATCCGACTGCTTGAGCGGCTGGCTGTTCTCTGCCCCGCCTTGCTGTTGCGCCAGCGCGATTTGCTGACCGCAGAACTGATCTATGGCCATCTGCCTGGGGTTCGAGAAATCTAGCGGCGCGCCAGCCTTGGCCGGCGAAGCCGAGAGCTTGCAATAGCCCCATTGCATGCCCCAGAGCGGAAACGGCGCTTCCTGCGTCATGAACCCCTGCGCCCGCGCCAGCAGCGAGGAAAAACGCTGGTCGAGCGAATGCAGGCTGTCGACGGAATTGTAATAGGCGTCCTTCAGCAGCGTCAGATCGGTCGCCGACGCCTGCTGGGCGGTGGCCGAGCTCAATTGCTTCTTCGTCGCCCAGACCTGCCGGATCGACTGTCCGAACCGGGCGCTGAAATCGTTGTTGTCGATCTCCTGCAGTTCCGCGTTGATCGCAACGCCCCTGTTGTAGACATAGGTCAGCTTGCCGATGACGATCATCATCGTCACCGAGAGCGCGATGAGGAAATAGGTCGCGAGCGCGGTCCGCCGCGACATGTCGCCCGGCGACCAGCCGGTGCGCAGCGCTGCCAGGGTGGAAAACGGCACGGTGCTGGCGCAGTCGTTGAGCACCGTCTGGAGTTTGACGACCTCGGGCTGGCTTGCGGTCGCGTCATTGAGCTTTTCCGCATCGCCGATCGCGGCGAACAGGGCGCTGTCCTTGAACACGCCGTAGCGGCCATAGCCGGCAACCAGCTTGGCATCGGTAAGCAAGCCGGAGACAAGAGGATCGTGGGATGCCGTCATCTCAGCCTCCGACGACTAGCCCAGATAACCCGGCACGAAGCCATATTGCGACGGGCAGCCGCAGGGATAGCCGGGCGGCCCGGGCGGCTGCGCCCAGCACCAGAAGAACTGGGTGAAGCAGATCGTTCCCGGCGCATGCGGCGGGACTTGCGCGAAGGCCGGCCACGGCAGCAGCGCCGCGCCGCCGGCGAGGATCAGGACGACCATGGTTCGTGCAACGCGCGCCTTCAATCCAGCCCCCAAAGCCAACCGCGCTTACTCACATGCGCGGCGACTTTCCGAAAATACCGGAGCGACGTCCGTGAAATGGCTCACGCTCTTTCTAGGTATTGTCGCCAAAACAAAAAGGCGCCGTGTCTGGCGGCGCCTTTGCTGCTCGAAAGAAGCTCGGTCAGGCGGCGTTCCGCTGCAAGGCCCGCTGGTTCGACGCGTAGATCGTGTCGCGCTCCGGCAATGCGCCGGTCTTCAGGCAATCGATCCACTCGGCGGTCTTCAGCACCGCGGCGAAGCGTGACTGCAACACGATGCTCACCACCCGGTGTATGTCCTCGGCCGACGCGTAGCCGGCGCTGTTGGCATAGGGCACCGAGCCGCTGGCATCCGAAAGGAACTCGACGGCAAAGCCCATATGCACCGCGTGGATGATGGTCGAGAGATCGCAATTGTGGGTCATGTAGCCGACGACCGCGATCGTATCGATGGCGTTGGCGCGCAGCCACGCCTCGAGATCCGTGCCGGTGAAGGCCGAAGGCAGCGTCTTTTCGACATAGTGATCGCGGCCGCGCCTGGCGATCTCGGCATGCAGCTCGCCGCCATGGCTGCCCTTGGCGAAGATCGGCGAGGTCTCGGGCGCCATCTGCTTGACGACGACGATTTTGATGCCGGCCGCCGCGGCCGCGTCCATGGCGCGCGCAACATTGGCGACTGTCTCGGCGAAGGGCGGGTGCTGGATGGCGAGATTGCCGCCATTGTAGTCGTTCTGCACATCGACGACGACAAGCGCGCGGCGCGGCTGGGTGGCGGGAGCTGTCATGGCGGTTTTCCTTTCGACCGGGTTGATGGGTCAAAGCTAACCGGCCGCATCAGCGCCAGAAAGTGGCCCGATTGACATCATTCGAAAGAATTGGGACAATCGCCATTCAACCGGTGATGTCTGTCATGAACAATCCGATCGTTGCCGCCGTCGCCTTCGACGGCATCAGCCCGTTCCACCTCTCGGTGCCTTGCCTGGTGTTCGGCGCGGACCGCACCAAGCTTGGCCTGCCGCGCTTCGACTTCCGCGTCTGCGCGATGGAGGAAGGACCTGTGCATACCGATGCCGGGCTGAGCATCGTCGTGCCGCACGGACTCTCGGCGCTCGACGAGGCCGACATCGTCATCATCCCGAGCTGGAAGGATCTCGAGGCTCCCCTGGCCGCGCCGTTCGGGGAGGCGCTGCAACGCGCCCATCGGCGCGGCGCGCTGATCGTCGGCCTGTGCCTCGGCACCTTCGCCATCGCCGGCGCCGGATTGCTGGCCGGGCGCAAGGCAACGACCCACTGGGCCTATACGGACCGGTTGCAAGCGCTTCATCCCGACATCGCGATCGACGCCGACGTGCTCTATGTCGACGAGGGCGACATCATCACCTCCGCCGGCGTCGCCGCCGGGCTCGATTGCTGCCTGCACATCGTGCGCGCCCGTTATGGCGCGGAGGCCGCCCTTCGGCTTGCCCGCCACGTCGTGCTCTCGCCGCACCGGCAGGGCGGACAGGCGCAGTTCATCGAGCGCCCGCTTGCGCCGACACCGAACGCCGACCGGTTCACGCACGCTCTCGACCAGGTGCGGGCGACACTCCACGAACCGCACAGCCTCGACAGCGTCGCCGAGGCGGCCGGCCTCACGCGCCGCACCTTCACGCGCCGCTTCCAGAACTCGATCGGCACCAGTTTCGGCGACTGGCTCGCCGACCAGCGCGTAGCACTGGCGCAAAGGCTGCTGGAGCAGACCGACAAGTCGATGGACATGGTGGCCTTCGAAGCCGGCTTCGGCAGCGCCACCTCGCTGCGCCAGCATTTCGCCGTGCGGCTCAGGACCTCGCCGCGGCAGTACCGGCGCGAGTTTTCGAGGCGGATCGATCAGGACGAGCGCATGGCGCGCGCCTCCTGAGATGGAACGGCAAAGGGCGCCGCATCGACACGGCGCCCTTTGCATTCTCGAGCCTGCTTTTCAGGCAACGTCCTGCGGCGACGGCGCGTGCTTGCGGCCGGTGACCATCGCCCGAACCAGGTTCTCGCCATGGCGCAGGCTTGCCAGAACCACGCCGCCGACATGAAGCCCGATCAGCACCAGGATACCGTTGCCCAGAACCTTGTGCGCGTCCTCGACCCAGGCCACGCCCCACCAGGCGTCGGTGGTCTGCATCCAGCCGGTCAGCGCAATTCCCGCGATGCAAGCCACAAGCGCCAGCACCATGGCGCCGCCGGCAGGATTGTGGCCGAGATACCGCCTTTCACGGCCTCGCACCACGTCAGCGAGATACGAACGCACCGTGCGTGGCCCGCGCACGAACTGATCGAAGCGCGTATAGCCGGACCCGGCCAACCCCGCGATCAGGCGCGAGGCGATCAGGCCCCCGGCGCAATAGCCGGCCAATTCATGCACCTTCATGATTTCCCCGGAAGAAAGCCACGCCACGGCAACGCACAGAACCAGCGACCAGTGGAAGAGGCGAACATAGGGGCTCCAGACCCTGACGGAGGTTTCCTGCGCTGAAACGGTGGCGTTCATGCCGATCAACCGTCGTCGGAATCGGCGCCGACCGACTCGAGCGTCTTGGGATTGAACACGCCTTCCAGCCTCTTGCCGTTGGCGTCGACCGCTTTGGCTTCGTAGCAGCCGTTTTCGGTCTTGATGCTGCGGACCTTCCAGCCCTCTCCTTCGAGCTTCTTCTGCAACGCCTCGCGCGGCTGCCATTCGTTGGTTGGCACATCGCATCTGTCGCCGGCGAAAGCCGGGCCGGCTACAGTCAATGCAAGCGCGGTCAGGATCAAACCCTTCATGTCGATTTCTCCATCGGCCAATTCCGATGCTGGGGAACCTGGCTGTCGAAGCTGACAGCAACCTGAATGTTCTCTCCACCCAAAAGACCGCGGTTGGCTTTCATTCAGGCTGCTGTCAGTCTCGTGCCGCATGGGCCGGTCATTATCCGGCGGAGGCAACGATGCGGGTCCTGTTGATCGAAGACGATCGGGTGTTGGGGGAGGCTGTACGCGACCACGTCGCCGCCGATGGTCATGCCGTCGATTGGAGCGCCACCCTGGCGGAGGGCCGCGAGCACCTCCACGTCATTTCCTATGAGCTCGTGCTGCTCGATCTGCACCTGCCGGACGGAAAAGGCATCGAGTTTCTGAAGGCGCTGCGACGCGAGAACAACGATACGCCGGTGATCATACTGACAGCGCGCGACCAGCTCTCCGATCGAATTGAGGGACTGAACTCCGGGGCCGACGACTACCTGGTGAAGCCGTTCGATCTCGGCGAGTTGTCCGCGCGCCTTGCCGCCGTGGCGCGGCGCTACGCCGGAAGCCCCAACCCCCTGATCCGCCTCGGACCGGTCGAAATCGACCAGGCTCGCCGCGTTGTTGTCATCAATGGCAAGGAAACGATGCTGACCAGCCGCGAATGGGCCGTGCTCGACCAGTTCCTGCGACGGCCCGGTATCACTGTCGGCAAGGCCCAGATCGAGGATGCGCTTTACGCCTTCGGCGCCGAGATCGAAAGCAACACGGTCGAGGTCTATGTCAGCCGCCTGCGAAAGAAGATCGGCCGCAATGCGATCACAACGGTCAGGGGGCTGGGTTACCGCCTGGCAGCTCCATGAGAATATTTGACAGCCTTGTCAGCCGCCTCGTTGTGGCGCTTATCGTGGTCACCGTCGCGTTCGGAGTGGTTGCGGCAGCCACCGGAAGCTACACGCTGCAGCGCGAGATCAACGAAGCCATGGACAGCTCGATGCAGGAAGCTGCACGAAGACTGCTGCCATTGGTCATCGACGATCTGTTCGAGCGTGACGAACCCCAATCTCCGCGCAGGCTTGCGGAAGCCGTTTCAGAAGATGACGGCGGGAGACTTGTCTTCCAGGTGCGCAACGGCGAAGGGCGCGTGCTCATGGGTTCCTACAGCGCGCCAGTCGAGCCGTTGACCCAGGGCCTTGCTCAAGGTTTCTCGGAACAAGCCGGCTGGCGCGTTTACACTGAACCGGCCGTCAGTGGCTCGCTCTTCGTCCAGGTCGCCGAGCGGGACGCCCACCGTAACGAGGAAACTCTCGAGGCAGCGACCGGCTTCCTGGTGCCGATGATCATCCTGACGCCGCTCAGCGCAATCGTCGCCTGGCTGTCCTTGGCGCACTCGCTCAGGCCGATAGCCGCGCTGCGCAACGAGATCAAGGCTCGTCACGGCGACCATCTCGCGCCCATTCGCACCGAGGACCTCCCGTCGGAGCTTGCCGCCATAGCCACCTCCGTCAACAGCTTGATGCAACGCCTCGATATGGCGCTTGATGCAGAGAAGGAGTTCACCGCGAATGCCGCGCATGAGTTGCGCACGCCCATCGCCGGCGCGCTCGCGCAGACCGAACGGCTGATCGCCGAAGCGACCGACGAGGCCGGTCGAAAGCGGCCGCATCAGATCAAGGCGGCGTTGTCCCACCTCGCCCGCCTGTCCGAGAAACTGATGCAATTGGCGCGCGCCGATGCCGGTATCGCCGCCGGCGGCAAGGCGAGCGATCTCGCTTCGGTCGCGGCTTTTGTGGTCAGCGACTTCGAACAGCACGGTGAAAATCGCGGCCGCCTTCGCCTCGAAGCGCCTGCGAAAGGCAGGACGCAGGTTCCGATTGATCCCGACGCCCTGGCCATAGTCCTGCGCAATCTTATCGAGAATGCACTGCTGCACGGAGCTGAGAATACGCAGGTGGTCGTGCGTGTCGGCGATGACGTCGCGCTGAGCGTGATCAACGAAGGCCCGGTGGTCCCCGCCACGACCGATCTAGTCAAACGCTTCGAACGCGGCGCAACGCGCGCGGCGGGATCCGGCCTCGGGCTGGCGATCGTCAATCGGATTTTACAGCAGGTCGGTGCGACGCTGGTACTGAACTCACCGGCGTCTGGCCAAAAGGATGGCTTTGAAGCGACGGTCCGGTTCCAACCGCCTGGCGTCAGCGCCGCGTGACCACCCGTGCCGGGTTGCCGACGACGGTGGTGTTCGCTGGCACGTCGCGGGTCACCACAGCGCCGGCGCCGACGATGGCGCCCTCGCCTACGCTGACGCCGGCAAGGATCACGGCGCTGCCGCCGATCCAGGCATTGTCGCCGATCGTCACGGGCCTGGCGATCTCCAGTCCGGCCAGCCGGCCGGAAGCTTCGCGATGATGCTCGGCACAGTAGATCTGCACATTGGGGCCAAGCAGGGTCCCCTTGCCGATGCGCACCGGCGCGGTGTCGAGGATGGTGCAGCCGGCGTTGAGGAAGACGCCATCGCCAAGGAACAGGTTTAAGCCGTAGGCACAGTGGAACGGCGCCTCGATGCGCGCCCCCTCGCCCACGCCGCCAAGCAGCGCCCGCAAGGCGGGGCCCATATTGCCGCGCTGCCGGGGCGGCAGTCCGTTGTGCTCGAACACCGCATCGCGCGCGGCGACGCGCAGCGCCTCCAGCTCATCGTCGATGCAGGTATACCATTCGCCCCCCGCCATCTTCATGCGCTCGCTCGTCGTCATGGCGACATCTCCAGATATCCTCTTCCGCCAAGCATAGTCGCCAAAGCATGATCGATTGTCAGACAAAAGCCCCGTGGCCAAACGCAAGGCTTATGCTAGCCTGCCATTGCGAGACCATGCGAGTGTCTCATTGAGGGGGTCGATCATGCTTTACATTCTTGCACTGCTGATAGGCGTCATTGCCGGCCTGCGCGCCATGACCGCGCCCGCTGCCGTCGCCTGGGGTTCTTATCTCGGCTGGCTTCCGGTCGCCGGCACCTGGGCTAGCTTCATGGGCCACTGGATCGCCGTCGGCATCTTCACCATCCTGGCCATCGTCGAATTGGTCACCGACCAGCTGCCGTCGACGCCGAGCCGCAAGGTGCCGCAGCAATTCGGCGCGCGCATCGTGACCGGCGCCTTCTCCGGCGCGGTGATCGGCGCCACGGCCGGCGCCACCATTGGCGGCCTGGTCGCCGGCGCCATCGGCGCGGTGATCGGCACGCTGGGCGGCGCCGAAGCGCGCGGCCGGCTCGCCGCCGTCTTCGGCAAGGATCCGCCCGCCGCCTTCATCGAGGATGCAGTCGCCATCATCGGCGGCCTGCTGATCGTTGCGGCGGTCGCATGAGCGCTAAGAGCTTCGACGCCATCGTCATCGGCGCCGGCCAGGCCGGCCCGCCACTCGTCGGCCGGCTCGAGGCCGCCGGCATGAAGGTCGCGCTGATCGAGCGCAAATTCATCGGCGGCACCTGCGTCAACACCGGCTGCATGCCGACCAAGACGATGGTGGCGAGCGCCTATGCCGCGCATCTCGCCCGCCGCGCCGCCGAGTACGGCGTCGCGCTCTCGGGCCCCGTCGGCGTGGATTACAAGCGCATTAAGGCGCGCAAGGACAAGGTCACCAACGACTCTCGCGGCAATCTTGAAAAATGGATCGCCGGCATGAAGGGCTGCACGCTCTATCGCGGCCACGCGCGTTTCGTCACCGCCGACACGGTGCGCGTCGGCGACGAGCTGCTCACCGCGCCGAAGATCTTCCTCAACACCGGCGGCCGCGCCTCGGTGCCGAGCCTGCCGGGCGTCAACGACGTGCCCTATCTCACCAATTCCTCGATGATGGACCTCGATGTGCTGCCCAGCCATCTGATCGTCGTCGGCGGCAGCTACATCTCGCTCGAATTCGCGCAGATGTTCCGCCGGTTCGGCTCCGAGATTACGGTGATCGAGAAGGCGCCGCGGCTGACCGGCCGCGAGGACGAGGACACGTCAGCGGCCATCCTCTCCATCCTCGAGAACGAAGGCATCGCCGTCCATGTCGGCGCTGGCGACATCAGCTTCGCCAAACAAGGCCGCAACATCGCCGTCACCTTCGCCGCCGACAAGCCTGCGGCGGTGGGCTCGCATGTCCTGCTGGCGCTCGGGCGCGTTCCGAACACTGATGATCTCGGCCTCGACAAGGCCGGTGTCGCGGTCGACCAGCGCGGCTTCGTCGTCGTCGACGACCAGCTGCGCACCAATGTGCCGGGCATCTGGGCGATGGGCGACTGCAACGGCAAGGGCGCCTTCACCCACACCTCCTACAACGACTTCGAGATCGTCGCCGCCAACCTGCTCGACAACGATCCGCGCAAGGTCAGCGACCGCATCGAAGCCTATGCGCTCTATATCGATCCGCCGCTCGGGCGCTGCGGCATGACGGAGGCCGCCGTGAAGAAATCCGGCCGCCGCGCGCTGGTCGGCCAGCGGCCGATGACCCGTGTCGGCCGCGCGGTCGAGAAGGGCGAGGCGCAAGGCTTCATGAAGATCTTGGCCGACGCCGACACCGGCGAAATCCTCGGCTGCTCGGTGCTTGGGCCGGGCGGCGACGAGGCGATCCACTGCGTGCTCGACCTCATGTACGCCAAGGCGCCGATCTCGACGCTGGCGCGCGCCATGCACATCCATCCGACCGTCTCGGAGCTGCTGCCGACCATCGCCCAGGAGCTGAAGCCGCTGGTCTAAGCGGGATCAGGATGACGTTTCGTTGAATCACCATCCTGATCCAACTCTTTGTTGAAGCATGATCTTCCCCGAAAACCGGTTCCCACTTTTCGGGATCATGCCCTAGCGGCAGCGTTCTCCCGTTTCTGCATTGCTGCGTTGCAACAATGGCGCTTGTGCGCCGGGCATATCCGGAGCCAGTCTCGAATTTGAACCGATTCAGTCCGGACATCCCATGCCGCTGCCGATCCTAGCGCTCGCCATTGCATCCTTCTGCATCGGCACCACCGAATTCGTCATCATGGGGCTGTTGCCGGAAGTGGCGGCCGACCTCGGCGTCTCGATCCCGTCGGCCGGTCTTCTGGTCACCGGCTATGCGCTGGGCGTCGTCTTCGGCGCGCCGATCGTCGCCATGGCAACCGCCCGCCTGCCGCGCAAGCCCGTCCTTGTCGGCCTCGCCGCCCTCTTCGTCGTCGGCAATCTCTTCTGCGCCATCGCGCCGAACTACTGGCTCTTGATGGCGGCGCGTGTCTTCACCGCTTTCGGTCATGGCGCCTTCTTCGGCATCGGCTCGGTCGTTGCGGCGAGCCTCGTGCCGCGCAACAAGCGGGCAAGCGCCATCGCGCTGATGTTTGCCGGCCTGACGCTCTCCAACATCCTCGGCGTCCCCGCCGGCACGGCGCTCGGCGAGGCCTTCGGTTGGCGCGCCACGTTCCTCGCTGTCGTCGGCATCGGCCTGATCTCGGTCGCGGCCATCGCCTGGCTGGTGCCTTCGGACGTCGCGGAGCCCAGCGGCGGCGGCCTGGTGGGCGAACTGCGCGTCCTCGGCAAGCTGCAGGTCTGGCTGGCGATGCTGATCGCCTCGCTCGCCTCCGCCAGCCTGTTCGCGGTCTTCACCTACATCAAGCCTTACCTCACCGACGTCTCCGGCCTGTCGACGGCGACCGTCACCTGGGTGCTGCTCTTGTTCGGCGCCGGCATGACCATCGGCAATATCATCGGCGGCAGGCTGGCCGACTGGAAGCTGATGCCGACGGTGATCGCCACGCTGCTCGCCATGGCCCTGCTGTTCGTCATCTTCACCGAGCTCGGCGCCATCGCCAGCGTGGCCGTGGCCATCGTCTTCCTGTGGGGCATGCTGATCTTCATCGTCGTGCCGCCTTTGCAGATCCGTGTCGTCGAGGCGGCCGCCGAAGGTCCGAACCTGGCCGCCACGCTCAACCAGGGCGCCTTCAATGTCGGCAATGCCGGCGGCGCCTGGATCGGTGGCCTCGCCATCTCCTGGGGCGTGTCCTACGCCAACCTGCCGCTGGTGGGCGCGGCGCTGGCGCTTCTGGCCGTCGCGGTGGCCGTGCTGTCGCAGGCGCTCGACCGCCGGACGATCCTGCAGCCGCAGCCGGCTGAATAAGGCTCGGCGTCTTCGCCGTAGCAGGCTCGGCGTCTTCGCCGTAGCCAGGCTCGGCGTCTTCGCCGTAGCGGGCAGTTGCCCCACGGCACGGCCCGGGCTGGGCCACTCGACATCCCTGCCGCAAACATGCATTTGGGTGGCCTCTTCATTCGGAGGCCCCCATGCAGAAGACGATCGAGCGCATCGCCGGCGACGCCGACGGCACCGTCTACGAATTTCCGGTCTTGCGCTTCGAGGGCAAGGACAAGGCGGCTCCCTCCGCCTACCTGCAGGCGGCGCTGCATGCCGGCGAGCTACCGGGCGTCGTCGCCATCGACGCGCTGATGCCGATGCTTGCTAAGGCCGAGGTCGAGGGCCGCATCAGGGGTCCGATCACCATCGTGCCCTGGGCCAACCCGATCGGCCGCGCGCAATATCATTTCGGCGAGCACCAGGGCCGTTTCCACCTCGGCACGAGGACCAACTTCAACCGCGGCTTCCCGCTTCTTGCGGCGCCTAAGACCAGGCTTCTGCCGGATACGACGCTTGGCGGCGCCGACCAGCGGCTCAAGACGCGGCTGGTGCAGCTCTCGCTCGGCAGCGATATCGTGCTCGATCTCCATTGCGATGACGAAGGTCTCGCCTATCTCTACATCCACACCAGACTGTGGCCGCATATGGCCGACTGCGCCGCCGCCATGGGCATCGACGCGGTGGTGCTGTGGAGCGAGGACACGGACGGAACGTTCGAAGGCGCCTCGATCATGCCCTACCAGAACGTGCCGACGAGCGTTGCGCGCTTCGACAGGCGTGCTGTCACCACGGTCGAATATCGCGGCATACTCGACGTCGACGCCGCGCTGGCGGCCTCGGATGCCGAAGGGCTTTACCGGCTGCTGGTGACGCGCGACGTCATCCAGGATCCGTCGATCCAAAAATTCGAGACGTTTGCCGGTCCCGCCGTGCCGCTGGAAAACATCGACATGATGCCGGCGCCCAGGGCGGGCGCGATCCTCTACGACGTCAAGCCCGGCGACCGCGTCAAGAAGGGCGACCGTTTGGCGACGATCGTCCATGCGCCGGGCGAGATCGACGGCCGCACGGAGGTGTTTGCCCCGCAGTCGGGCTTTATCCTGACCCGCCGCTCGCGCCGCATCATCCGCGCCGGCGAGGATCTGTTGAAGCTGGCGGGCGACAAGAAGAGCGGCGACGCGCGCTCCGGCACGCTGGAGGATTGAGGGCCATGCGGGCCTCGGCGTCCGCGTGAAATCCAGTTGCGCCGGCCTCCATTCGCCGCTATGGGAGTCGCCATGAACATGCGTTCGAACAAGACCATTTGGTGGTGGGCTCGCTGACAGCGGCCGGTTCGTGCGTGTGCGCGTGAAAGAAAGGGTGGCCGCAGCGGAATGTCCGGGCGGCCATTTGTTTTTTAACGCCATTCCCGGGTCCGTTGCCCAAAACGCTGATGGAGACGGCAATGACGACTAAAGTTCTGGACAACGGGGCCGAGCGCTTCGTTACCGCGGGCGGCGTGACGATCACGCGCGAGCGGCACGACAGACCCTATGAAGGCGCGATCGATGCCTATGTCGATGGCCTGAATTCGCGCCGCGGCGCGGTGTTTTCCTCCAACTACGAATATCCGGGCCGCTACACGCGCTGGGATACGGCCATCATCGATCCGCCGCTGGTGATCTCCGCGCGGGGGCGCACGGTGCGCATCGAAGCACTGAACAAGCGCGGCGAAGCGCTGTTGCCGGTGATCGGCAAGGCGCTTGGCGAGCTCGGCGAAGTGACGATCGCCGAGACCTCGAAGACACTCATCCGCCTCGATGTGGCAAAACCCGGCCGTGTCTTTACCGAGGAGGAGCGCAGCCGCGTTCCGTCCGTCTTCACCGTGCTGCGCGCCATCACCGCGCTGTTCAAGACTGCAGAGGACGCCAATCTCGGCCTTTACGGCGCCTTCGGCTACGACCTCGCCTTCCAGTTCGACCCGGTCGAGCACAAGCTCGAGCGCAGAGAAAGCCAGCGCGACCTCGTGCTGTTCCTGCCCGACGAGATCCTCGTCGTCGACCATTATTCGACCAAGGCCTGGACCGACCGCTACGACTATTCCGGCGACGGGTTTTCGACCGAGGGCCTGCCGCGCGACGCCACCGCCGAGCCGTTCAAGACCGCCGACCGCATCCCGCCGCGCGGCGACCACGAGCCGGGCGAATACGCCAACCTGGTGCGGCGCGCCATGGAGAGCTTCAAGCGCGGCGATCTGTTCGAGGTCGTGCCCGGGCAGATGTTCTACGAGCGCTGCGAGACCCAGCCTTCCGATATCTCGCGCAAGCTGAAGTCGATCAACCCCTCGCCCTATTCCTTCTTCATCAATCTCGGCGAAAACGAATATCTGATCGGCGCCTCGCCGGAGATGTTCGTGCGCGTCAACGGCCGCCGCGTCGAGACCTGCCCGATCTCGGGCACCATCAAGCGCGGCGACGACGCCATTTCCGACAGCGAGCAGATCCTCAAGCTGCTCAACTCGAAGAAGGACGAGTCCGAACTCACCATGTGCTCGGACGTCGACCGCAACGACAAGTCGCGCGTCTGCGAGCCGGGCTCCGTGCGCGTCATCGGTCGCCGCCAGATCGAGATGTATTCGCGCCTCATCCACACCGTCGACCACATCGAGGGGCGGCTGCGCGAAGGCATGGACGCGTTCGACGCGTTTCTCTCGCACGCCTGGGCGGTCACTGTCACCGGCGCTCCGAAACTGTGGGCCATGCGCTTCATCGAGCAGAACGAGAAGAGCCCGCGCGCCTGGTATGGCGGCGCCATCGGCATGGTCAACTTCAACGGCGACATGAACACCGGACTGACCTTGCGCACCATCCGCATCAAGGACGGCATCGCCGAGGTGCGCGCCGGCGCCACGCTGCTTTTCGACAGCATCCCCGAGGAAGAAGAAGCCGAAACCGAACTGAAGGCATCCGCCATGCTCTCCGCCATCCGCGACGCCAAGACCGGCAACGCCACCGGAACCGAGCGCACCACCGCGCGCGTCGGCGACGGCGTCAACATCCTGCTGGTCGATCATGAGGACAGTTTCGTCCACACGCTTGCCAACTACTTCCGCCAGACCGGCGCCAATGTCTCCACCGTGCGCTCGCCGGTACCGGAAGAAGTCTTCGAGCGGCTGAAGCCCGATCTCGTCGTGCTGTCGCCCGGCCCGGGCACGCCGACGGATTTCGACTGCGCCGCCACCATCAGACGAGCGCGCAGCCGCGACCTGCCGATCTTCGGCGTCTGCCTCGGCCTGCAGGCGCTGGCCGAGGCCTATGGCGGTGAGCTCAGGCAGTTGCACATCCCCATGCATGGCAAGCCGTCGCGCATCCGCGTTTCGAAGCCCGGCATCATCTTCTCAGGGCTGCCGAAGGAAGTGACCGTCGGTCGCTACCACTCGATCTTCGCCGACCCGGTGCGCCTGCCCGACGGTTTCGTGGTCACCGCCGAGACCGAGGACGGCATCATCATGGCCTTCGAGCATCGCAAGGAGCCGATCGCCGCGGTCCAGTTCCATCCGGAATCGATCATGACGCTCGGGCACAATGCCGGCATGCGCATCATCGAGAACATCGTTGCGCACCTGCCGCGCAAAGCCAAGGAAAAGGCCGCCTAGGCGGCGTCCAGGGATGAACGCGGCAATGACGACGGCGCAAGCAAAGGCGGCGGCCAGGCAAAAGGTCGCCAGCCTTGCGTTCTGGTCGATCGTCGTCGCCGGCGTCGTGCTCGCCCTCAAGGTTGTCGCCTGGTACATCACCGGTTCGGTCGCGCTCTATTCGGACGCGGCGGAATCGATCGTCAACGTCATCGCGTCGGCCGCCGCTTTCTGGGCGATCCAGGTCAGCTACAAGCCCGCCGATCAGGACCATCCCTTCGGCCATCACAAGGCCGAATATTTCTCGGCCGTGCTCGAAGGGGTGCTGATCGTCGTCGCCGCGCTCCTGATCATCAGCGAGGTCTGGCGATCCTGGCAGCAGCCGGCGCCGCTCGAGCAGCCTTGGCAGGGCCTTGCCGTCAACGGCGTCGCGACAGTCATCAACGCCATCTGGGCCTGGATGCTGATCAGCGCCGGGCGGAACGCGAAATCGCCCGCCTTGACCGCCGATGGCCAGCACATCATGACCGACGTCGTGACGTCCGTCGGCGTGCTCGGCGGCCTTGTCGGCGCGGTGCTGACCGGCTGGCAGATCCTCGACCCCGCGCTTGCCGTGATCGTGGCGCTCAACATCCTGTGGCAAGGCTGGCATGTCATCGGCTCGTCGATGAACGGACTGATGGACCGCGCCGTCGACACCCAGGAGCACATGCAGATCCGCGACATCATCTCGGCCAACTCGAAGGGCGCGCTCGAGGTGCATGACCTCAAGACCCGCATCGCCGGACGCGCCACCTTCATCGAGTTCCACCTCGTCGTCGACGCCGACATGACGGTCGGCGCCAGCCATGTCATCTGCGACCGCATCGAGGACGCGCTGAAGGCCGAGATCCCCTCGGTGCGCGTCACCATCCATGTCGAGCCGGACGACGAGGCCAAGCTGCCGAAAGGCACGACCGCGGTGCCTTTCGCCTGATCAAAGCTTGGCTCCAAGGTCTGGCGAGATTCAGGTCAGGCCGAGCCGAGAACGGCTGCTTCCGAGAACCGGAGCGGAGCGTACTTGAAGTACGTGAGCACCGGAAGCGCAGGAAGCCGCCTTTCGCAGGCCGGCCTCACCTGAATATCGCCAGACCTTAAGGTGCGCAGGCCGACTGCGGCATAGGCTGCAGCCGATAGACCTTGTCGTCGGACTTCGTCTTGCCGTTCGCCTTCGAGCAGAGATCGACGACCGCCACCGCATTGTTGGGGTTCGCGACCATCATCGTGCCGTTGGCGCCGCGCTTGAGGAAAATCTCCTTCTGCGAGACGTCGCAGGAAAAATCGCTCATCTTCGCACTGGCCGAGCAGCGCCACTGGTCGGCCTCGCCCTGGCAGGAATAGGTCTGCGTGATCTTTTTCCCGTTCTGCCTCGTCGTCACCGAAACGGCGATATCCGCCCCGTCGGGCCAGCTTGCGGCATCGCCGCCGGCGGCGAAGGCGGCGAGCTCGATCGGGCCGCGGAAGACGCGGATCGATTGCGTCAGCTGGTTGGGGTGCGACTTCAGATGCGCATCGTCATAGTCGCGCCCGAAGCAGAAGGGCTGATCGGGCTTCAGCCGCACCCGCAGCGGGTCGCCCAGCGCCGGATCGATCGGATCGATGCGCGCGAACTCGGCCTTGCAGCTATCGGCCGGCATCGGATCAAGCTTGAAATTGTCGTCCTCGCTGCCCAGCGCCTGCTTGTTGTACTCTGCCTTGCTCATCGACTCCGACGCGTCGGGATCGAGATAGACGTCCGCCGACAGGCCAGACAGAAGCAGCTTTCCCTTGTCGTCGATCTTCAGCGAGGCAAGCGTGCGGTCGCAATCCATGCCGCAACGGATGCCGCTCGTCGGATCGCTCGGGTCGTTCTTGTTGCACCAACTGCTCGCCCATTCCGGCTTCTTGGCGCCGCGCACCGTGGTGGTGAGGAAGCCATTATAGGAATTATCCTGGTTTGCGGCGGGTTCTTCATTTGGCCGGCTGACCGGGTCATGGCCGTAGAAGAAGAAGATGCGCCCCACCTTCTGGTGCGGATGCGCCTTGAGATGGGCGGCATCGTAGACACGACCGAAGCAGACGTCGGCGCCGTTGGGGCTGAGCTCCTTAAGGCTGAGAGCATTGTCGGCGCGCGCCGCACCGGCAAAAGCAGCAAGCACGGCGCAGAACAGGGCGCCCGCCATGGTCCTCGCTACCATGGTCCTCGATGTCATATGATCCTCCTCCCCCCGACAGGACCGGGATATGCTAGAGCAATTCCAGGAAAAGTGTGAGCGGTTTTCCGTCCGGAATAGCGTCAAAACAAGGAGATAGAGCGTTGCGCCGTTTCCATGAAACGGTGAAACGCACTAGTCTAGGAGTGCCGCCCGGACCATGCAAAATCATGCGAGGCGGCGAAGCAACGGAGGACAGGATGCTGCGCCGTGACATTTTTCGCGCCGGTCTTGCCGGCGCCGCGGGCCTTTTCGGCTTGAGCCGGGCAAACGCGGCAACGGATGAGGGACGGCTGAAGGTCGCCTATCACCTCAGCGACGCCGACAAGGTCAACTTCGTCCTCGGCAACATCAAGAACCACTATGAAGGCACCGGCGGCAATGTCGACATCGTGCTTGTGGTGCACGGTCCGGCTCTGGCCGCCTTCAAGTCCAAGGCCGCTTCCGGCGCTGTTTCCAGCCGCTTTGCCGGCCTTGTCCAGCAGGGCCTTGTCCCGCAAGCCTGTGGCAACACCTTGCATGGCATGGACATCACGCTGACCGACCTGCTGGCGGGCTTCGAGCTTGCCGAGAAAGGCGGCGTCGTGAAGCTCGCCGAACTGCAGCACCAGGGCTATGTCTATCTCAGGCCCTGAAATCGGGCATACTTGAACGGCAGGCCGGCAATGGCCTACGAAGGATGGTTACCCGGAGGCCGACCGACATGACGACATTTGCCATTCCCGATCTTGCCGGCAAGGCCGTCCTGGTCACCGGCGCCTCGACCGGCATAGGTGCCGCGCTTGCCCGTGCCTATGCCGAACAGAAATGCCGCGTCGCGCTGCATTACAACGCAAGCCGCGCTGCCGCCGAAACCGTGGCCAGAACCATCCGCGACGATGGCGGCGAGGTGTTTCTGGTCCAGGGCGATTTTTCGATACCTGCCAACGTCGAACGCGTCGTCGAGGAGAGCGCAAACCATTTCGGCCGGCTCGATGGCCTGGTCAATAATGCCGGCGGCATGCTTGGCCGCGTCGCCTATGCCGACCAGGACGAAGCGCATTACGATGCGGTGATGGACCTCAACGCGCGCTCTGTCCTGACCGCCTCGCGCAAGGCGATACCGTGGCTGAAGCGCCAGGGCGGCTTCATCATCAACACCACCTCGATCGCCGCCCGCAACGGCGCCGGCGGTGGCGCCGGCCTCTATGGTTCGTCCAAGGCCTTCGTCTCCAACGTGACGCGCGGCATGGCCAAGGAGCTGATCGGCTTCGGCATCCGCGTCAACGCCGTGGCGCCCGGCACCATTTTGACGCCCTTCCACGAACGCTATTCGAGCGCCGAGCAGATCAAGGCCATGGTCGCCACCATTCCTCAAGGGCGCGCCGGAACGCCCGAGGATTGCGTCGGCGCCTATCTGTTCCTGTCGTCCGACCTTTTGAGCGGCTACATCATCGGCCAGGTGATCGAGGTCAATGGTGGCCAGTTGATGCCGTGAGCGGTCGACTGCATACTCGACTGAGCGTGCAACCTGGAGGGAGATCAAGGGCATGTACGGACTGATCGGCAAGATGCGGGCGGCGCGCGGCCAGCGCGATGCGGTCATGGACGTGCTGCGCGAAAGCACCGGCGCGCTCCCCGGCTGCCTGAGCTACATCATCGCCGTCGATCCGGTCGACGCCGACGCGATCTGGGTCACCGAGGTGTGGACCGACCAGGCAAGCCACAAGGCCTCGCTGCAGTTGCCTGAAGTCCAGGCCGCGATCGCCAGGGCTCGCCCCTTCATCGCGGGCTTCGAATTCCAGGTCGAAACCCGCCCGGTCGGCGGCTTTGGACTTCCATCGCCCGAAAAGGTCGGTTGACCTCCTCGAACTCTCGACACTCGCCGAGCCGGGTCGCGGCTCTGCGACATCGCCATTGTCGGTAGACCTCCAGGGCACCCGCTCGCGCCTGTAGCATCTCGGGCAGCAACGGCCTCGTATTGTCTCGCAAGACCGCGATTTTGCCGCTCACCGTCGTCATTTGACGACTGGCCATTCAGGCCTATCCAGGCAGGATAACCCCGAAAGAGCACTTGAAACGGGCGGGGGCGCTTGGTTTCGACTTTGAAGCTCTTCATGCGAGCGGCCGCTTGGGTGCGCCGTTCCTGTCATCGTTTCCATTTTTCCCGCTATCCCCTTTCCTGGACGGCACCAGCCTCCGCCCAAGTTCTCCTTGGCCGGAGATCCGCAGAACGTCGACATCTCCTTCGTCATGGCGCTGCAGTCGGCGCGCTTCCTGGTGGTGCTGCTCATTGGGCCAAGCGTAGCCAAGCTGGTGGCGCGAAACGTCAGGGCCTGATCCGGGCTATCCAGTGCCCGAAGCAATTCTAGGAAAAGTGCTCGGCGGTTTTCCATCCGGAATTGCGTAAAAACAGAAAATTAGAGCAGGTCAGCAATCCTGTCGGGATGCTGAATTGCTCCAGGCAAGCAAGGGGAATTGCCTATGAGCCGCCGTTTGAACGCCGTCGATCTGTCTGGCCGCGTCGCCGTGGTGACCGGCGGCGCGCAAGGCATCGGCCTTGCGGTCGCGCGACGCCTGTTGTCGTCGGGTGCGGGCGTCGCCATCTGGGACGTCGACCATGCCGCGATGGCCAGGGCCGTCGCCGACCTCGCTTCGCCCGGCCGGGTGGAGGCCATCCTGTGCGACCAGTCGCAGATCGAGGCCGTCGATCGCGCCGCCAGCCAGACCGAGCGGACACTCGGTCCCGTCGATCTCCTCGTCAACAATGCCGGCATTGCCGGGCCGGCGGCGACGGTGGTGGATTACGACCCCGCCGCGTGGCGGCAGATCGTCGATATCGACCTCAACGGCGTCTTCTACTGCTGCAAGCGCCTGGTGCCTGGCATGGTCGCGCGCAACTACGGCCGCATCGTCAACATCTCTTCAGTGGCCGGCAAGGAAGGCAATCCGAATGCCGCCGCCTATTCCGCTGCAAAAGCCGGCGTGCTGGCCTTGACCAAGTCGCTCGGCAAGGAGCTTGCCGGCCAGGACATCGCCGTCAACGCGCTGACGCCTTCGCCCGCCCGCACCCGCATCCTTGAACAACTCACCGAAGCTCAGGTCGCCTATATGCTCGGCAAAGTGCCGCGCGGCCGCTTCGTCGAGGTCGAAGAGGCCGCCGCCATGGTCATCTTCATGCTGTCGGACGAGAATTCCTTCACCACCGGCGCGACCTTCGACCTCTCGGGCGGACGCACGACCTACTGAAGACCTATCGCCCGACCGCAAGCCGCTCGGGCAGGAAATCGACGAAGACGCGGACCTTTGGCGAGAGGTGGCGATTGGACGGCCACAGCATGCGGAACTGGCCGCGGCCGTCCACATGGTCTTCGAGCACGGTGCGCAGCCTGCCGTCATGCAGCGCCTCGCGCACCAGGAAATCGGGCATGCAGGCGATGCCGAGACCGGCAAGCGTCGCGCCCTTCAGCGCCTCCATGTTGTTGCAGGTCAGCATCGAGCGGATCTGCGGCTCGGCGCTCCCGGTGATGAACGGCCAGTTGAGCAGCCGGCCGCTGTTGAGAAAGCGGAAATGTATGCCGAAATGCCCCGCGAGATCCGCCGGCCTGCCAGGCGTGCCATGGCGGTCGAGATAGGAAGCTGCCGCACAGAGAAGCATGCGAAAGGGCGCGACCGGCCTCGACACCAGCCGTGAATCGGGTAGCTCGCCGCTGCGGATCGCGACGTCGATACCTTCGTCGATGACGTCGACGATGCGATCGTTGAAATCGATGTCGAGCTCGATTTCCGGGTATCGCGCCATGAACTCCGACAGCACCGGCAAAAGCAGGTGATAGGTGACGATCGGGGTCGAGATGCGTAGCCGGC
Source organism: Mesorhizobium sp. BH1-1-5 (assembly GCF_020165615.1). Lineage (NCBI taxonomy): Bacteria > Pseudomonadati > Pseudomonadota > Alphaproteobacteria > Hyphomicrobiales > Phyllobacteriaceae > Mesorhizobium > Mesorhizobium sp. BH1-1-5. Next base: position 6,603 of record NZ_JAIUIM010000013.1, on the reverse strand, counting down.
CATGCGGCGTTTCGCGCGTCCGCGACAGCATCGCCTCCGCGTCGTCGATATCGTCGAGGATGCGGCGCACCCGTTCGTTGAACAGCTTTCCCTCCTCCGTCAGGCCTATTCGTCGCGTGCTGCGCTGCAGGAGCCGCACGCCGAGCTCCTGCTCGAGCCGGGCGACGCTCTTGCCGACGGCCGAGGCGGAGATGCCGAGCGCCCGTCCGGCGGCGACGAAACTGCCGAGCTCGGCGGTGCGGGCGAAAGCCAGAAGGCCGTTGAGACGATCCATGGCGTAGAACCTATTCGAGCGTTTTAGTCCGGGATGATCGGATATCTAATACCATTTTGCCGGAAATGTCGCCGCCCTATCTTGTCATTGCGATCGGCGCCGCCAGTCAGCGGCACGCCGGCAAACCCCGCCTCAGATAGGGAAAATCATGACTTTGATGACCAGAACCGGTCCGTCCGGCAGATGGCTCGTGCTGCTGTCGGTTTGCCTTGCCGCCATGACGATGCCGTTGAGCTTCACCGGTCCCGCCGTGGCGCTGTCGCGTATCGCCGCCGATCTCGGCGGCAGCCCGCTCGCGCTCAATTGGGTGACCAATGCCTTCATGCTGACCTTCGGCGCCGGCCTGATGGCGGCCGGAGCGCTGGCCGACAACCATGGCCGCAAGCGGATATTCCTCGTCGGCCTCGCCGCCTATCTCCTTGCCGCGCTGGGCTGCATGCTGGCGTCGGACATCGTCTGGTTCGATTTGTTCAGAGCCCTGCAGGGCATAGGCGGCGCTGCCGCCTTCGCAGGCGGCGCCTCCGCCCTTGCCCAGGAATTCGATGGGCAAGCGCGTCTGCGCGCCTTCAGCTTCCTCGGCACGAGCTTCGGCATCGGGCTTGCCTTCGGCCCTGTCGCGTCGGGCCTGCTCATCGACGCTTTCGGCTGGCGCGCGATCTTTGTCTTGGTGGCGGTGCTTGGCGTTGCCGCCGCGGCGCTTGGCCTGCGCACCATCACCGAATCGCGCGACCCGGATGCGATCGGGCTCGACTGGGTGGGGGCCGCCACCTTCACCATCGCGCTTGCCGCCCTGACCTGCGGCGTGCTGCAGGCGCCGCAGAACGGCTGGGCCGATCTCCTCGTCATCGCGCTTCTCGGCGTGGCTGCCATCTTCTTCGCCGCCTTCGTCATTGTCGAGCGGCGTGCGCGCCGGCCGATGCTGGACCTGACGCTGTTTCGCTTCCCGCGTTTCGTCGGCGTGCAATTCCTGGCCGCGGCACCCGCCTATGCCTTCGTCGTCCTGCTCGTGCTCCTGCCGATCCGCTTCATCGGCATCGAGGGGATGAGCGAGATCAAGGCCGGGCAATTGATGATCTGCCTCTCCGGGCCGCTGCTGGTCCTGCCGCTGCTGGCCGGCCAGGCGGCGCGCTGGATCGCCCCGGCGACGATCTGCGGTGTCGGCCTGCTCGTCGCGGCCGCCGGCCTTGTCTGGCTGAGCCAAGTGTCTGCGGCGGACAGCGCGCTGGTGGCCCCGCTGATCCTGATCGGCATCGGCATCGCCTTTCCCTGGGGGCTGATGGACGGACTTGCCGTGAGCGTCGTGCCGAAGGAGCGCGCCGGCATGGCGGTCGGCATCTTCAACACGACCCGCGTCGCCAGCGAGGGCGTGGCGCTGGCGATCGTCATGGCGACCCTGTCGGGCTTCATCGCCGCGCAACTCGGCGCTCAAGGGCTGGCCTCGCCCGCAGAAGCGGCCGCGGCAGCGCAACTGCTGGCAACAGGCAATATCGCGGGAACGGCGCAACATCTGCACTTGGCCGACGCCGGTGCCCTGCTCCAGGCTTACGAGACGGCTTTCGACAGGCTGCTCGTCGTGCTGGCGACGATTACCGTGCTGACCGCCATCGTCGTCTTTCTCGGCCTGCGCCGTGGATCGGCGCCGGAACAAGACGTCGCTCCTATCCCGGCCTGCCAGGAAGGCTGACGTCAGCCAAAGCCGCGCGCCGCCTCCGGCCTGTCGCGCGCGGTGACCTTATAACCACGCGGACATCACGACTGGCTGACGTGGCGCGCCATGGCACTTCCGATTTCAGCTGATGACCAGGCTTGCGATCCGGTCGCCATCGAGCGTGAAGGCCATGTCGCCCTCGCCGTTGAAACCGTTGCCCGTCACCGCGACGCGGGCATGGTAGACGCCGTCGCGCTGCGCGAGACGAACGATGCGAAGATTGGACTGCACGCCGATATTGTCCGACTGGTTCCACCGCGCGACTCCATCGCGGCCATGGAAATCGCGACCCCAATCGCTGAGGAAAGCCTTCTCGGTGAATGTGTCCAGAAAGGCTTCGCTATCGCCGACGTTAGTGGCTTCGACAAAGCGGCGGATCGGGCCGGGCGTGGTCATCAGTCCAACCTGTGCATCAGATCTTCATCCAGCCAGCGGCCGAAGAAGTAAACAAGCTGCTTGTGCCACCACGGCCAGTCATGGCTGACGTCGCCGCCCCAATAGTCGACCCAGGCGGGAATGGATTTGTCGCGCAGCACCTGCTCCAGCTCGCGTGTTTCGACAAGCATGCGCTCTTCCCAGGCGCCCTGCCCGCAGCAGAAGATCAGCCGCAGCGCCCTGAGCCGCCCGAGCAGCTTCTGGTCGACGATGCCGGGCAGATAGTCGAGCGGCGAGTTGAAATAGATGTTGCCTTCGAGCGTCCGGCCGAAGAAGTCGCGGGCCGAATAGACGCCGGACAGCGAGATCACGCCGCTTGCCAGCTCCGGAAAGCGGAAGACGAAGTTCGACGAGTGGTAGCCGCCCATCGAGCAGCCGCAGAACAGCGGCTTCAGGGCGCGGCCGCCATTGGCCTTGGCGGCGACCGCCTGCAGTTCCGGCAGCGCTTCCTCGCGCACATAGCGGAAATAGGCCTCGTGGCGGGCGATGCGATGCGCCGCATCGGCTTGCTTGTTGAAGAAGGATTCTGAATCGATGCCGTCGAGCGTGAACAATTGAATGCGGCCGGTATCGATGAAGTCGGCGAGCGCGCCGACCCCGCCCGAATCCTCGAACTGGTAGAACCGCCCCTGCGAGGTCGGGAACACCACCACCGCCCGCCCGGCATGGCCGTAGCGCTTGTACTCCATGTCGCGGCCGAGATTGCGGGCATGGCCCTTGTGGTAGGAGACGTCCATCGGCTCAGGCCTTTTCCGCGTGGATATAGTCGACCGCCTGGCGCAGCGCCTTCTGATCCTTCGAACGCATCTGGTAGGCGTAGTTGCCCATGGCGCGGCTGAAGACCTCTTCGATGGCCTGGTGATGGACGATCTTGTCGCCGTGGGCGGCTAGCACGTCCGCATGGCTGTGCAAATAGCCGATATGGCGTTTGCGGCTGGCATAGGCGGTGAAATACTTGCCCTTGTAAGGGCCGCCGGCCGCGTCCTTGACCACCATGTCGGCCCATGCGGCATAGACGTCGATGTCGAATGTGTAGTTGATGGCGTCCGTCATCCAGGCGCCGGGCGGGCGCATGTTGACCTCGAGCGCGATGACGCGCTCGTCCTTGGTTTCGAACAGCTCGATGTGGAAGAAGCGCTCGCGCACGTCGAACGCCTTGAGTATCTTGCGCCCCGCCTCCTCGACCTGCGGGCCGATCTCGGGGAAGCAGGTATAGCTCATGTGGCGGTCGTGGTTGACCGCCTCCATGATGCTCTGGTCGTAGCGGTGGCTGGCCGCCAGCACCACCTCGCCGTCGCGGTTGACCAGCCCGTCGAAGGTCACCACCAGCCCCTCTATGAACTGCTCCATGACGAAGGTGACGCCCTCCGGCTTGTCCCTGAAGAACTGGTCGAGCTCCCTGGCGTTGGAGATCTTGAAGGTGTTCGAGGCACCGGAGCCCGAATCCGGCTTGACGACCACCGGATAGCCGACACGGCGGATGAAGGTCATGGCGCCGGCGCGGTCGGAGCATTTGCGCTGCGGAATGGTCTCGACGCCGCTCTTGCGGAAGAAGGCGCGCATGCGGCTCTTGCGCTTCAGATTCTTCACGAAGTCGAGCTTGGTACCGTAGATGTTGAAGTCGGTGCGGATGTTGGCCTCGAGCTCCAGCCAATGCTCGTTGAGCGACTCGAAGCGGTCGATGCGGCCCCATTTGTGGATGAAGTGGCCCATCGCCCTGAACACGGCATCGTAATCTTGCATGTCGGAGATGCGGTAATATTCCGACAGCGCCGGCTTCAGCTTGCTGTTCAAGGTCTCGTAAGGCGCATCGCCGATACCGAGCACGGTGGCGCCGGCCTTCTTCAGCCGGTCGCAGAAATCGGCGCCGTTGGCCGGGAAATGCGGCGAGAAGAACACGAAATTCATGTACGACCTCCCCCGGAGCACTATGGACCGCGTCGGGCGAGTGTGGCGCATTTGCCCGATGCGGGGAAGAGCCGGCGCTAATGCATGTCGCCCAAAGTGTGCAGCGCTTTTGGGAAACGACATGCATAAAACCAAAGGCTTAAAGCGCGTCGCTCGATTCCATTTCGATATGAAGCGCGTTGAGCGCGGCCTGGCCGGCACTTGCCTCCCGATGACCGCTCCTGTAAGAGAACCGCCATGACCACGCGCGTCCGCTCCATCGCTTCCTCTCGCACCGGCTTTGCCGGCGAGACCGCGCGCGCGCTCGCCTCGACCCTGCTTCTTCTCGGCCTTATCGGCGATCGCCGGGTTCGCTGAAGGAGCGCCCGGCGGTCGGTACCAGCCGCCCTCAGGCGTATGCTCCTTGGCTAAAGTCATAATCAAGCGAACGAAATTCTGGTAGAGGCGACGCTCGCCATCAATCCGCCCAAGGCGAACATGCGAGCCGCCCGGAGAAGAGACGATGAACGCACGAGAAGAAATCCGCGCCGGCGAGACTGAAGCCGGCAAGCACGCGGCCGGCCACATGCCGGACGCGGCGCGCAAATACCAATCATACCCGACCGTCGGCCTGACCGACCGCACCTGGCCGAACAAGATCATCGACAAGGCGCCGATCTGGTGCTCGGTCGACCTGCGCGACGGCAACCAGGCGCTGATCGATCCGATGGGGCATGAACGCAAGGCGCGCATGTTCGCGCTGTTGATCGACATGGGCTTCAAGGAAATCGAGATCGGCTTCCCCTCGGCCTCGCAGACGGATTTCGACTTCGCCCGCTGGTGCATCGAGGAAGGCGGCGTGCCGCGCGATGTATCGCTCCAGGTGCTGGTGCAGTGCCGGCCGGAGCTGATCACGCGGACCTTCGAGGCGCTGACGGGCGCACATCGCCCGATCGTGCATTTCTACAATTCGACCAGTGAATTGCAGCGCCGCGTCGTCTTCGAAAAGGACGTCGCCGGCATCAAGCGCATCGCCACCGACGCCGCCAAGATGATCACCGACATGGCGGCCAAGGCCGGCGGCGGCTATCGCTTCGAATATTCGCCCGAAAGCTTCACCGGCACCGAGCTCGACGTCGCGCTGGAGATCTGCAACGCCGTCACCGAGATCGTGAAGCCGACGGCTGACAACAAGCTGATCATCAACCTGCCCTCGACGGTCGAGATGTCGACGCCCAACGTCTATGCCGACCGCATCGAGTGGATGTGCCGCAACCTCGACAACCGCGAGAACCTGATCATCTCGCTGCATCCGCATAACGACCGCGGCACCGGCATCGCCACCACCGAGCTCGGCCTGATGGCCGGCGCCGACCGCGTCGAAGGCACGCTGTTCGGCAATGGCGAGCGCACCGGCAATGTCGACATCGTCACGCTGGCGCTCAACATGTTCACCCAGGGCGTCGATCCGGAGCTCGACTGCTCCGACATCAACCGCATGAAGGATGTCTACGAATATTCGAACCAGCTGAAGATCCCGGAGCGCCATCCTTATGTCGGCGAACTGGTCTACACGGCTTTCTCCGGCTCGCATCAGGACGCCATCAACAAGGGCATGAAGGCCCTGAAGAAGGCCAACACGCCGATCTGGGAAGTGCCCTATCTGCCGATCGATCCGGCCGATGTCGGCCGCACCTACGAGGCGATCATCCGCATCAACTCGCAGTCGGGCAAGGGCGGCATCGCTTATGTGCTGCAGGCGGACTACGGCCTCAATTTGCCGCGCAACCTGCAGATCGAGTTCAGCCAGGCGATCCAGGCGATCACCGATGCCGAAGGCAAGGAAGTGCCGGCCAAGCGCATTCACGAACGCTTTCTCGAAACCTATGTCGACCAGCCCGGCGCGCGGCTGAAGTTCCTCGACCATCGCACCTACCCCGACACCGAGGTGAAGGGCCGGCGCATGGTCGAAGCGGATATCATCGACAACGGCAAGGAAGTGACCATCACCGGCTCGGGCACCGGCCCGATCGACGGCTTTGTCGATGCGCTTTCGCGCCATGTCGGCGTCGACATGTCGGTGCTGGACTATTCAGAGCATTCCTTGCAGCGCGGCTCCAACGCCTCGGCGATCTCCTATGTCGAAATGGAGTATCCGGGCGGCAAGCTGTTCGGCGCCGGCATCAACACCAACATAGTCGCCGCCTCGCTCGAGGCCGTTGTTTCGGCCGCCAATCGCATTATCGGCCATAAAGCTGGCTGAGCGCCAATCGATCGAAGTGCGGCGCATCCAATGCGC